>JAAXHB010000280.1 GCA_012271125.1 Actinomycetota bacterium
TCACCATCGTCGGCGACGGCGGCATGGGGTTCACCGCAACCGAGCTCGCCGCCGCCGTTCAGCATCGAATCCCCACCAACGTCTTGTTGTTCGACAACGCTTCTTACGGCAACGTCCGCCGCATCCAAGAGACCTATTTCGGCGCCGATCGCATCATCGCCTCGGAACTTCAGAACCCGGACTGGATCGCTTTCGGCAACAGCATGGGCGTGCATTCTCAACGTGCCCACAGCCCCGACGACCTGCCGGCAACCCTTGACAAAGCCTTCAGTCATGACGGGCCGTCACTGGTGGTTGTCGACATCGCCGACGAGCCCGACCCCTGGCCGATAATGCGCACCAAACCCGTCCATCCAAATGTCACACCCCAATGACACAATTACTAGTGGAGGCATAAATGAAACACATACACATATTTGGATTGGCAACAGCGCTGATGCTGTTGACAGGGGCGTGTGCTAGCACTGACGACGACAATGATGACAGCGACGACGACAGGACAGCCTTCGTCGCCGGATCAGATACCGACCCCGAACACAACGCCATCGACGACAACTACCTCGGCGACGGCTCACTCGGCACCGTCACCGTCGAGTCCGGCGACGCCATCCAAATCCGCTCCCTCAACGCCATCTCCGGCGACATCGCCCAACTCGGCATCACCAACCAGCAAGGCATCGAAACCGCNNCAAACCGTCGTCGCTGATGAAGACGTCGTCGGCGTGATCGGCTCGTCGTGTTCGTCAACAGCAGTCGCTGCCGCGCCGCTCATCACCCAAGCCGGCATGACCATGATTGCGCCATCTAACACGTCGCCGTCGCTCACCTCAGACCTCGCCGGCACGCCCGGAGCGAACAACAACGTCGGCTACTACCGCACCTCCCACAACGCCCTTCTCGAAGGCGAAGCCGTGGCGCAGTTTGTGTTAGACCAGGGCATCACCACCGCCGCCGCGATCCACGACGGCGACCCCTACACCCATGGCCTCGCCACCGCCTTTGAGAACGCCTACGAGCGAGGCGGCGGCACTGTCACATCCTTCGTGGGTGTGCACAAGGAGGACTCCGACATGGTGCCGGTGCTCACCACCATCGCCGCGCACGAACCCGGGGCGCTGTTTTACCCGATTTTCCAGCCCGCCGGTGACTTCCTGTCCGACCAAGCCCCACGGGTAAGCGGCCTTGAAGACGCCATCCTGCTGTCGGGAGCGGCGCTGCTTGTCGACAGCTTCATGGAGCTACCCCAATCTAAGGGCATGTATTTTTCCGGCCCTGACCTTGACTACACCGGCCAGCCCAACGAAACCACCGGCGCCACCCCTGATGACGTCATCAACGCAATCATCGACACCTACGGTCAAACCGCCGGTGCTCAATACTGGGCACACGCCTATGACGCCACCGTGCTGCTGCTAAACGCCATCCGTGCCGCCTCCTATATAGACGCTGACGGCTCGCTGGTTATCGACCGGGCCGGCGTTCGGGAGTATTTGGACACCCTCGAGGGCTATCAAGGCCTGATCGGGCAGCTCAGCTGTGACGAGTTCGGCGACTGCGGTGCCAACAAGGTCACCATCATCCACCACACCGACCCAGACAACGTCGAAACCAGCCGAGAAAACGTCGTCTACTCCTATACGTATACACCCTCCTAGGCACGCCCGCTTA
>JAAXHB010000281.1 GCA_012271125.1 Actinomycetota bacterium
GTGGCAACCTCGGTAGCGATCCCCGACGACATCATCGGCTCAGTCGCGATCCCCTACACACAGATGATCGTCTTGTTGATCTTGGCAGTCGTGCTTGGACTGATTGCAGCGGTGTTTCCTGCGATGCGAGCCAGCCGCATGAACATTTTGGAAGCCATCACCTACGAATAACCCCTCCACAGCATGCCTCGATAGCCCGCAGAAAATCCTGCCGATTCGAGCCGTGACGCCCATGAGGTTTCACGAACCGCAATCCCGTTGACTTTGGCTATCTCAATATTGGGCAAACGTTTGCTGCTAACCAGCGACTTAATCCCGTCGATCCAAGCGTCGCTGTCTTGCGCTCTCGGGAAGGTAATCAGCGACCGTCCACCTCGTTCCAACTCAACCAACGCTTCGCCGTCTTGTAGCACCACATGCGCTCCGGCAACTCGAGCTGGGCGGCCCTCGCTGTCGGGCCAATCCAGCGTCGCTCCATACGGCTGTGCCGGATCCACCGCCGACAACATGACCACACCATTCCCCAGTCCGTCACCGTCAGCACCCTGAGACGTCTCCCGATTAAAGCTGCGCAGCCGATCCACTGCTCCGGGCAAAGCGAACTGCGCCGCCCCTAAACCAGCTATGAAGTACCCCCTTCGCAACTCGCCACGTTCCTCCAAATGTTTGAGAATCGGATACACCCCAGCAAATCCACCTGGATGCCCCTCAGCCAGCACTCCTTGACGGGTTAGCACCCCGTAACGCTCCAATAACTGATGCGCCTGATTCAGCAACAGTTCAGTATCAGATGTCCTGGCAGCCAACAAGGGCTCGACCAGCGACCAGCGACCACCCGCTTCAGGAGGCCCTGCAACATTTAGTTCCGATAAGCGAGCCCGCATCCGCCTTGACCGGCCAGCTCCACGAGACCCTGCTCCGCTAGTACGCGAACCCGACTTGCGTCCATGTTTAACCCGCTCACGCAAAGGTGCCAGCGAGTCGTTGGTGATTTCACCGTTCCATACCAAGTCCCACAACGCTTCCAACACCACCGGCACGTCATAAGGCAAACCCGCCTGCTGAACCGCTGCCACTATTTCGCCCCAAAAACTCGCCCCCACCGCCAAACGCTGACGTATCGCATCATGTGTCGCCCCTTCGACCGGATCCGTCACCGCTGGCACGAACATCGGCACCTGATCACGCATGACCAGGCGCACTCGCCCATCGGATGCGCCAAGGCTTCCCGCCCCAACCCATACCAGCTCACCCGACGTGCACAGTTCGTTCAAATCCGATGCCTGATAGTCACGCACTCGAGCGCTCAAAATGTCGCTCTCAAGCACGGACGCCACCAGCGGAGCACCCTGCAGCTGCGTGACCACGTCAGCTACGGCGTCTATTCCTGTGCGACGACTGCCGACTTGTTGCCACGCCGGCAGGAACTTGGCAAAAACCCGCTGATCAACCGGTTCAACTTCTTGACGCAACGCCGCCAAACAATGACGACGTATCCGGCGCAGCACCTCAGGGTCACAAAACTGCGCCGCCCCCGCACCCCCAGAAGAGAACTCGCCTCGCAGCACCCGGCCTTCGCTTACCAAACCCGAAAGACGCTGCGCAATCAAAGCGTTGCTTAAACCAAGCCAGTCGGCAACGTCTTGAGCATTAAAAACCACATGAGTTCGGGCATAACGCACACACAAGTCACCGAGAGGATCATCAACAGGATTAGTTGCAAAGGTTGGCAACCCCGGCACAAGAGCTACGCCAGCGGCATCACGCAAGCGGGCAGCGTCGGCAATGTCAGCAATTACGTCGCGACCACCAACACGAACTTCAATCGCTCGATTCGCGCCAACCAAATCCTGTACCCACCCGGCAACGTCACCAATGGAGCGTGCCGCAATGTCCCTCACGCTCAAAGGCCCAAGCGTCCGTAACAAATCATGGACTTGGTCAACGTTGGTCGCCTTGTAGCCATCCGCTAACCGTTGCAACTCCAGCTCAACCTCAGCCAGCACCGCTGGATCAAGCAAGTCCCGCAGCTCCTCAGCCCCCAACAAATCCCGCAACAGCGACTGATTGAGCGACAACGCAACCGCCTTGCGCTCCGCCAACGGCGAATCACCCTCATAGATGTAAACCGCAATCCAGGAAAACAAAAGCGACTGCGCAAACGGCGAAGCATCCCTAGTCTGTGCCGCAGTCATCGAAATATCTCGACTGCGCAACGCTCGCATCAACTCCACCAGGCTCGGCAGGTCAAACACGTCGTTGACGCACTCCCGAGTCGTTTCCATCAGAATCGGAAACGTGTCATACCTCGCCGCCACCCGCAACAAATCCGCCGCCCGCTGACGCTGCTGCCACAACGGAGTGCGCTGATCCGGTCGACGCCTCGGCAACAGCAACGCCCGCGCCGCGCACTCACGAAACCGAGCCGCGAACATCGTCGTAGACGACAACCCCGAAATCACAATCCCGCTGATCTCATCCGGGTCGAAAATCAGGTCGTCTAAAGCGACATCGTCAACAGCTTCGGGCAGACGAATCACGATGCCGTCATCGCCCCATATCAACTCCACATCGGTTCCCCACAGCTCCCCGAGCCGGTTGCGCAGTGCCATACCCCACGGTGCATGAACCTGCGCCCCGAACGGGCTGAGAATGCACATGCGCCAGTCACCGATCTCGTCTTTGAACCGCTCCACGACGACGTTTCGATCATCGGGTACCACACCGGTCGCTTCGGCCTGATCGTCTAGGAACTCCAACAGGTTCGTTGCCGCCAACTCATCAAGCGCACATGATTCACGCAGACGCCTCATGCGGGCCTTTTCTGATGATTCGCTGCGCAACTCTCGCACCAGCTGCCCAACTGCTCTGCCTAGTTCAATTGGACGCCCCGGCCCGTCGCCATGCCAAAACGGCATCTTGCCCAGCTCCCCTGGTGCAGGGGTGACAACGACTCGTTCAAAGGTGATGTCAACGATTCGCCATGTGGACGCCCCCAGCAGGAAGGTCTCCCCTACACGGCTTTCGTAGACCATTTCCTCATCAAGTTCACCGACCCTGGTGCCATCGGGTAAAAACACCCC
>JAAXHB010000282.1 GCA_012271125.1 Actinomycetota bacterium
CCGGGTCGGCCAACGAGATGGCGATGCCCGAGGAGCCCGATGCGACCGCGGCCTCGATCTCCTGGGCCTGGGCCAGAGCGTCGTTGTTGGAGCCGAAGTACACGACCTCACAGCCGATGGCGGCCTCAGCGTCACGCACTGCGACCTCAACGACAGACCAGAAGACGCCGGAGTCGCCGTGGGTTATGACGTGATAAGTGTTGTCACAGCCCTGGGTGTCGACGATTGCGTCGGATGCGTCGTCAGAGTCGTCGCTGCTGCACGCTGCGCCCACGAGCGCTACTGCGAACAGCATCGCTAGAAGTTTCCAGAGTGTTTGTTTCATTTTCCCTCCCGGGATTGCTTGGATATGTCTAACCGCCTGCTTTACGGGCGGATTTATACCTAACTGCCCACTCCTGCGGGCAGATAAGACCTAAGAAAACTGAGACTTTCGGAGATATTTGTGCGAACGACGTCTGCTGCTTTATTGATGACGACATCTGCTGCGGCGGCTGCGCCGACATCGTCTGCGCCGTCACCACTATCAACAACGGCCCCACTATCAGCGACGCCGACGCCGGCAACAACATTTAGGGCTGCGTCTTGTTCAAGCACGTACCAGAGTTCACGACCTGTTGCTTCAAGCTCGCCGATGACGTCTCCGATGGCGATGTTGCCTTGTCCTAGCGGCGGAAAAAGTCCTTGTTGCACGGCTGCCATAAACGAAACGTCGCCGTTGGCAAGACGCTGCGCTACATCGTTGGCGACGTCTTTGAGGTGCACGAGCGCCACTCTCTGGTGATGGAGTCTCGCAAAATCAACCACATCAGTGCCGCCGAGGGTGAAATGTGCCGTGTCTAACACCACCGACACATGAGAATCATTTATCAACTGCGCTATTTCAACGTCGTTTTCAATCAGGGAGCCGACATGGGGATGCACCGCTTGGGTCAATCCAAACGTTGCCACTAACTCATCTATGTCGGTCAACATTTCACACACATGACGCCATTGACGGCTGCGCAGCGGTGCCTGTCGCCAATTTTGCTGATCGCTGACTGCGCAAGTCACAAAATATGCCCCACCAGCAGACGACAACAGCTCAGCCCAGCGACCCGCCTCTTCCAGGGTTTGGGTCGCCTGCTTGGGGTCGTGCAATATCAACGGCACGAACCCGCCTAGCAGGGTCAGGTCATGGTCTCCGAGCACGGCTTTGAGCTGTGCCGGTTCGGTCGGCAAATATCCCAGCGACCCCAGCTCAGTGTGGGTGAAGCCGAAGCTCGCCATGTCGGAAAGCACATGCTGAACCGGCAGCTGATGCCCCCAGCCGGGCATTTCGCATACGCCCCAGCTGATAGGCGCTGCTGCCACCCGGTCAAACAAGCTGGTGCGCGTCAAAACGGTCATATGTGGCTGCAGCCAGACATGTCATCTTCAGGTTATTGCCGTAACAGCACTCGCACAAATTCGCAGGTGACTGCCGGCACATTTGCTATCACATTTGCTGGCACATTTTGCGCCTTATAACTTCTAGCCTCTAGCAACCGCCTACGTCGTTACACACGACATCCCAGGAGCACCTATGAAGACAATTTCTCACTGGATCGACAATCAGGTCGCCATTGTCAGCGATTCAGAAGCGACGCTCACGGTGACCGACCCTGCTACCGGCAAGGTCACTGCCAGTGTCGCCGTCGCCGGCGAAGGTGAGGTCAACGCCGCCGTTGCCAGCGCCCAAAAAGCCTTCGACTCCTGGAGCGAAGCGTCCATCTCTGCGCGCACACGGGTCATGTTCGCCTTTCGTTCGCTACTTGACGCCAACCGCGACGAGCTCGCCAAGCTCATCACCGCCGAGCACGGCAAAGTCCACGCAGACGCTCTTGGCGAGGTCAACCGCGGCATCGAAGTCGTCGAGTTTGCTTGCGGTATCGGCGAAATTCTCAAAACCGACCGCAGCGCCAGCATCAGCACCGGCCACGACGCTTACACGCTGCGCCAACCCCTTGGCGTGGTCGCCGGCATCACCCCGTTCAACTTCCCGGCGATGGTGCCGATGTGGATGTTTCCGGTGGCGATTGCCTGCGGTAACTCCTTCGTGCTCAAGCCGTCGGAGAAAGACCCGTCAGCGTCGATGCTCATTGCTGAGCTTTTTGAGCAGGCCGGCTTGCCTGCAGGCGTGTTCAACGTCATTCAAGGCAACGCCGACACTGTCAATTTGTTGTTGAACCATCCAGGCGTCGATGCGGTCAGCTTCGTTGGCTCCACCCCAATTGCCCAGCATGTTCACAAGACCGCGTCGTTGGCCCACAAGCGGGTTCAAGCCCTCGGCGGTGCCAAAAACCACATGATCGTGTTGCCCGACGCCGACATGGAACTCGCCGCCGATGCTGCTGTGTCCGCCGGTTACGGCTCAGCCGGTGAACGCTGCATGGCGATTTCTGTTGTCGTGGCAGTCGGCGACACCGGCGATCAGCTCATCGACGCCATTTCGCAACGCATCGACGCTCTCAATATTGGCCCCGGCGCTTTAGACGCCGGCGAACCTGCCGCCGACATGGGTCCGCTTGTCACCGGCGAGCATCGTGACCGTGTGGTCAGCTACATCGACTCTGGCGAAGCCGCCGGTGCGGTGCTGGTGCGTGACGGTCGTGGAATCACTGTTGACAACGCCGACTGCGCCAATGGTTTCTGGGTCGGCCCGACTTTGTTGGATCATGTCACCACCGACATGGATGTCTACAAAGATGAAATCTTCGGCCCGGTTCTGTCGGTGGTGCGAGTCGATTCCTATGACGAAGCCATCGCGCTGTTGCGTGCCAACCCCTATGGCAACGGCGTTGCTTTATTCACCCGTGACGGCGGAGCATCCCGCTCGTTCGTGAAGGACATTCCTGTTGGAATGGTCGGCGTGAACGTGGCTATTCCGGTGCCGATGGCGTATCACTCTTTTGGCGGCTGGAAGGATTCCCTTTTCGGCGACCATCACATGCACGGCCCCGAAGGTGTCCGCTTCTACACCCGCCTTAAGGCTGTGACTGAAACCTGGCCCGATCCTCGCAGCCGTGGCGTAAACCTCGGCTTCCCAAATGCTGACTAAAGACCTCAAAAAGGGATCGGTAAAAAGGGATCGGTGTAATTGATTAGTGACAGATCTGGGCGTGGAAGTTGGTGCCGTCGTCGATGGTGCCGTCAGTTAGGTCATAGTCAGTGAACTCGGCACCAGTGTCTTCTAAATGCTCAAATTCAATTACACCGATCTCCGTAAATTTCTCTCGCAGCCACCCGTCACCGGCATCTAATAGCCCAAGTTTGCGACAGTTCGGAACGATTTTGGAGAACAGCAGCCGCTGAAAAACCTTCTTGTCTTCGGGCAGCTCCAAGGTCAAGCGAGTCATCTCTCGCACGTCTAGTCCGAAATGGTCCCAAACTTCTTGCTGTATTAGTCGGTCACGCATCCGCACGGCAGCTTGAAAAGCGAACTCCTGGCGCTCACGAATCTCCGCAGCCGTCATGTCGGAGTAAATCTCCTGCAACGACAGCACCCCGAAGGCAACATGGCGTGCTTCGTCGCTCATCACATAGCGCAACATTTTCTTCAGCAACGGCTCCGACGTCAGGTCATACATGAAACCAAACGCCGCCAACGCCAACCCTTCGACCATGATCTGCATGCCGAGATAGGTCATGTCCCAGCGGCTGTCGTTGATGATGTCGTCAAGCAACAGCCGCAGATGCGGGTTGATCGGATAGCCGCCGCCGAGCTTCGTGTCGAGATAGCGGGAGAACACCTCGACATGGCGGGCTTCGTCGATGACCTGAGTGCTGGCGTAGTACTTGGCGTCAATCCACGGCACAGTCTCGACGATTTTGGCGGTGCACAACAGCGCCCCCTGCTCGCCGTGCATGAACTGCGCCAACCGCCAACGCACCGCCTCAAGGCGTAATTCGTCCCAGTCTTTGGCGTCGAACTTGTAGGTGGGCGAGTCCGGGTCGTCGATCTCATAGGGCACGAGCATCTCGTTGTCGATGTCAAGGATCGTGTAGGGGTTGACGTCGATTGACCAGTCCAGGTCGGTCGTGGAGTTCCATTGCGACGTCTTTGCCTTTTCGTAGAGACGATCCAGACGGGCACGCTCGCCCTTGTCGTAGTTCCAGGTGAAGATGGCATCGGCGTTGTCTTCAACGGCGTGGATGACTGAGGTGACGTCAGTGTTGAAGGCGGAAATTTCGACGATGGCATCTGCGTCGTTAGCGTGTTCGCGTCCCAGGATTTCGCTGTCGCTGCGGGCACCATTCGAACTTGCGGCACCATTGGACTTAACTGGCGTGAGCTGACTTGCTTCAGTAACGGTCATCGCCACTCCTGATCTTGCCTAGACCTTGATGGTAACCAATCCGAGACACCCACCACAGCTCACCGGCTCACCTAGCGGTTTACCGGGTCAAACACACGCACGGTCGCTACTGCCAACGTTGCACCTACCAGTTGCATCACGATGAACATGGAGATCGACTCCGGTGCGATACCGGCAAATGTGTCTGACATTGATCGTGCCAACGTCACCGCCGGATTCGCAAACGACGTAGACATCGTGAACCAGTACGCCCCGCCGATATATGCAGCCACCGCCGGGGCAACCAGATGTCTAGCGTTGCGTCGCGCCAGCATGAAGATCACCAGCACCAGCCCGTAAGTGGCGACAGCCTCGCCCAGCCACAGATGCGAGCCGCTGCGCACCTGAGTCGACCATTCCACCGCCGGCAGGTCAAACATCAAGTTCGCACAGATTGTGCCGGCAGCGCCGCCGACGATTTGCGCCACTATGTAGGTGATTGTTTCGGTGATGCTTCGCTGGCGCAAGGCAAGCTCTGCGAGCGTCACCGCCGGGTTGAAATGCGCTCCTGATATGCCTGCGAACATCCAAATGATGATTAGCAGCACTGCTGACGTGGCGAAGGTGTTGGCGAGGAGTTGCAGGGCGACGTCGTCGGTGAGCTGCTGTGCCATTATCCCTGACCCGATGACACCAATCAGCAAAAACGCTGTGCCAATCCCCTCCCCCAACAACCCCCGCATCGCGCTAACCCTATTGACAAGGACTAAGAGAGTTGGCCTTTATCAGGCTTGAATGTGCTCACGCAAGCGTTGCGCGCATTCAACCCTGCCAGCCCAACTCTCCACATGTTGGCGCATTCCCTCGCCTAGACCTCTTCCATGATTGGCACCCACTCGCCGAATGGATGGTTCTTGGGTCAGACTTGAGGGATTATGGCACGCAGCTTCACCACCGCTTCCGTCGCCCTTTACGTTGTTTTCTTTTTGATTGGGTGTTCAGAAAGTGGGGAGGAGGGGTTTGGGGAGGTGTTGGATCCGGCGGCGGCTGGTGCTGTTGAAGACGTCCAGGGCGACGTTGCCGCAACCGACGACGCCTCGGACATAGATCGGGATCCAATTGAAGACGCTGATGACCCTGTCGACATTTCCGGCGAACTCATCTCCGATTACGACCTGCAAAACGGTGAATGCTTTAACCGCTTAGAAGACCTTCAATCAGGACGCTATGTGGTGATTACCGCCAGGGTTGACTGCGAGCAACCGCATCAAAACGAGGTGTATCACACGTTTGAAATCGAGGCAGAGCATCCAAGCGTCTTCCCCGGTGATGCGCCGGTCACCGCTTACGCTCGCTCGCGCTGCTATGACAACTTCGAGGCGTTCGTAGGCGAAGAGTATGAGCTGTCGGTGTATGAAATCGGCGTGTTTATTCCCAATCGCGTGAACTTTGAGCACAGCGTTGCCCGTTACCGAGGCGTTCACTGCTGGCTTTATCACCGCGACGGTGACCTCCTAGTTGGTTCCGCCCAAAACACCGCAATATGACCCCAGACCCCGTCCTAACCAGACGACTCAAAATCGCAGCCTGGGCACGCCACACCCGCACCGCCGGCTACATCGCCTACGCAATCGCCCTCGCACTCTTCATAATCGGACTCGCCACCGGCCTGACAAGCTCAGCGCTCGTCACCGGTGCAACTATTGGCCTCATCGCCGGTTCAGTGCTTCTAGCCCCAGCAATCATCGTCGGTTATGCCGTCAAAGCCGCCGACCGTGCCGACCGCGAAAACGACTGGTAGCACCAGCAATACAAAGGGTGCAATAGGGGCGAGGTTGGAAGAGTGCGTGAGTGGGCTGGCGGGCTTGAATGCGCGCAACCGCGTTTAGCGTGAGCACATT
>JAAXHB010000283.1 GCA_012271125.1 Actinomycetota bacterium
GGTCCAAGAATTTCTTCCCACACACTTTGAACCGCTTCAACCTTGGTGAAAAACCGATGCCCGCCAATGTCAAAACGCCATCCGTCGCGTTGAACCGTTTGAGAAATACCCCCGACCTGTGATGTCGCCTCAAGAACCGTCGAGCTGACCCCATGTTTGGCGAACTGATAGGCAGCAGTAAGCCCTGCCGGACCCGCGCCAATAATGACCGGCTTATGTTCAGCTGCTGGCACAGACACTGGCGATTCAGGCACAGATAACTCAAGCTCTAATAATTCAGGCTTAGATGACGGCTCAGATGACTTGGCCCCAGATAACTCAGACAAGACAGCTAAGAGTTCCAGCAACCCCGAGAAATCATCACGTTCTTGAGTGTCTCAGGCTGGTCAGTCATGATGCCATCAACTCCCATATCTAAGAGTCGATGCATCTCATTGGCGTCGTTGATTGTCCACACATGAACCGGAACTCCCAGCTCATGAGCGGTACGAAGAAACTTCGGGGTCACAATTGACAGTCCTTTAAAGCTCACGGGGACTTGCGCTACATGAAAACGCGGTTGGTAGCGCCGGATGCCAGAAACGCTAGCCGACATCAATCTGCCAATACCCCGAGGCCCAGCTCCCACACATAGGTGTTCGCCCAACGCTTGGCGCACCAGCTCGATGCGCCGATCAGAAAAAGCGCCAACACATACCCGATCCAACGCATCAGCACGCTTAATCGCCGCCACAAGCGGCACAACCGCGGCAAAAGTTTTAGGATCAATATTGAAGCGAGTCTCCGGCAGCTCTTCCAACAACTCCTCAAGACGCACAGGTGGATCGCCCCCATCAATATCTGTAGATCTAATACGCGCCTTGCTCACCTGTTGCCAGGTCATTTTCCCAACATTGCCACGACTATCGGTAACACGATCCAGGGTCTTGTCATGGAACACAACCGCCACACCATCTGAAGTCGCCACCACATCAGTCTCAACATGGCTGTAACCCAGCTCCACAGCTTTACGAAAGGCACGCATCGAGTTCTCCCCACAGCCCAGAGCCGCGCCACGATGCGCAAAAGCAATCGGACCAGAAGAGTCCAAAAACGGATGAACCATCAAGGTAGTTTTACGCCCATGGTGCGCCGCACAAAGATCGTTGCCACGATTGGACCTGCAAGCGAGGACGAGACAACCCTCACCGAAATGGTCCGCTCGGGCATGGATGTAGCACGCCTCGGCCTAGCGCACGGAACCCTCGACGAAGCCATTGAGCGTTTCCGTCGTATCCGCAAAGTGTCAAAAGCCGAGCGCAGAGCCGTTGGAATCATGGTTGATTTGCCAGGCCCCAAAGTTCGTGCTGCCTCATTTGGCGACGACTTCGTCGAGTTCCGCTCCGGCACAACCGTCGCTCTAACCGTTGGCAACACCAGCTCCACCAACTCTGTCATAGAGGTCGACTATGAAGGTCTGCTAACCGACATGCAAATCGGCGACATTCTCGACGTCGGCGACAGCCGTGTCGTGCTTACCGTCACCGACAACAGCGGCGACAAGCTCACCGCCTGCGTAACCCATGGGGGAGTGCTGTCAGGCAATCCCGGTGTCCACATTCCCGCCGACCGGCTGCGCATGTCAACTCCAACCGAGTCCGACTTCCGAGCCCTCGACGCCTTCGTTGACCTTGGCGTGGACATGGCCGCGATTTCATTCGTGCGATCAGCCCACGACATTCGCCGTGTCGGCACCGAACCACATCCCAAAGGACCGTTGCTGGTAGCCAAGATTGAGACCCGTGCCGCAGTTGAAAACCTTGCCGGCGTAATCGAAACCGCTGGCGCGATCATGGTCGCTCGAGGCGATCTGGGCACCGAGTGCAGCATCCAAGAACTACCGCACCTACAAAAGGTGATTATCCAAAAATGCATCGCCGGTGGACGTCCGGTGATTACCGCCACGCAAATGCTGGAATCGATGGTTACCCGCCCGACGCCCACTCGTGCCGAAGCCAGCGATGTTGCTAACGCCGTTTTTGACGGTTCCTCGGCACTGATGCTCTCAGGTGAAACCGCAGTCGGTTCCCATCCGGCGACGGTTGTGGCGACGATGGATCGCATCGCAAGCCGTGCCGACGAAGAGTTCGACTTTGACCTCTGGGCTGAGCGACTTGCCGAGCTACGCATGACAGACAGCGCAACAATTAATGCATCTTCAATAACCGACGCTATGACGATGGCAGCGTGGCGTGCCGCCGATGGGCTTGACTTGTCGGCAATTCTGGCGATTTCTGGGACAGGCTTCACGGTGCGTTCAATGGCACGGTTCCGTCCAAGGGCACGAATAATCGGATTGTCGCATGATGAGCGTGTGGTCAATCAGCTGTCGCTTAGCTGGGGTACCACTCCGGTTCAGGTCCCAGACAAGGGCTCCAACGAGGAAATGGTTCAACAGGCTCTGCGTGTGGCACGAGATGAGGGCTATGTGCGCAGCGGGGAAACCGTGGCTGTGCTGGCAGGCACCGACAGCCAGTCACGCAGCTCAAACGTCCTCCGCCTCGAAACAATCACCTAACCAACCCACTGCAGCGTTCGTGGCCTTTATCGGCCGCAAACCTGCGTTCGTGGCCTTTATCAGGGTTGAA
>JAAXHB010000284.1 GCA_012271125.1 Actinomycetota bacterium
CTGACACTCATCGGAACCAACGCTGCGGAGTTGACCTTCGCGCCACTTGACAACGACCTTTGCCCGTCAGCATGTGAAAACCTGACAATCACCAAACAAGCAACATCGGGCACAGCAACAGCCAACGCCGATGGCACCATCACCTACACCACCCCACGCCACACCGCCACGCCAGGCTCGCCGGTCACCTTCACCTACTCCACCCTCGGCACCACCTCCACCGCCACGGTCACCGTCACCATCACAGACGTCACCAGCGCCATCGACGACTTCTACAACCTCACCTACACAGACGGTCAAGCACTATCCACAACCTTCTACGTAACCGCTAACGACGCCTGCATGAACAACGTATGCGGCACTGTCAACAAGACCTCAGACCCATCCGTAGGCACCGCCCAAGTCAGCGGCAACGCCTCCATCGTCTACAGCCTCGCCCGAGACGAACGCCCACCCCAATCCGTCACCTTTAACTACCACCTCAGCAGCGGCCCAACCGCTACCGTCACCGTCAACTTCATACTCAAGGGCGTCGCCGTTCAAGCCGACCTTGACGATGATTCAGTCACCGTCGATGACCGAAGCGACCGTGATGAGCACACCGTTTCAATCCCCGTCCTTGACAACGACACCTGCGTCAACGATCGTTGCGGCACGATCATTGTTTATGACGATGACTTGCCCGACGGCATCACAGCTGCTGTTCGAAACAACGCCATCGAGGTCACCATCGCTGACGGCACTGCCAACCCAGATTCGGCAGTCACCTTCGACTATTCCACCTCTAAGACCCTCGACACCGCCACAGTCTCAGTGACCTATCCCAGCCCCCGAGTCGACACCCTCAACGGCATCGACCTCCGCAGCTCAGTCACAATTGATCGCAGTAACGCCTCAAGTGGCACAATTCCACTACCAACATTGGCAGTCAGCCGCGATGACTGCGAAGACAGGGTCTGCACTGGCTACCGCGGAAGTCCTGCGTCTTTTAGACAAAGGGGGGGGGGAAGTACGTTTGGAACAATTTCCTTTTCAGGTTCAGGTGCATCACTTGTGCTGAACTACACCTGGACTTACACAGGTAGCCTCTCCACTCAGGACGTCGAAGTTCGTTATCACACTGATTATTCAAGCTCCACCGGCAGAATTCAGTTTAAGGTCACACCTTAGCTAACTCGCAAAACAGCAATTGAGTCGGAGCTTTTATTTTTCCCTACGCGCCTGTGCTATAGCAGCACTCGCGCTATTACTCACCACCCCCACCTCAGCTCAAGAAACTGACGCCACTTCGGATGCCATAGCCCTACGCGACCCCAGCGGCGCATCCGATCCCCACTCCGCCGCCCCGCGATGGCTCATGGCAGTCTGGTTCGTCCAAACCCTCGAAGGTGACACACCACCAGCCCTAGCCGAAACCCGCCGCTTTGCTGACGTAGGCGATGGCCATCCCTATGTCGCCTACATAGAGCGAGCCGCCCAACTTGGCATCACCCAGGGCTGCGGAGATGGCACAAACTTCTGCCCTGATGACCTCATAACCCGCGGCCAATTTGCAGCAATGCTGGTCCGTGGCTTCGACCTACCCCCCGCACCCGAAATCGACCCAACCGCTACCGAACCTAACCCCGACGACGGCTACTTCTCAGAAGAAATCTCACGCCTGCGAGCCACCGGCATCACTCGCGGCTGCGGCGATGGCACCAGTTTCTGCCCCGATGACTCCATCACCCGATCCCAGCTCGTCACCTTCCTAGATCGCGGCAGCACCTACCAAACAACCGGCGAACCCATCCCCGCACCCACAACAACCGCCCCCACCGAAACCCCAACCACCACGACCCCACCAGCCTCCACCTTAGGCGCAATCATCCCACCTCCTTCCAACCGCCTCATTAACGACACCATCACCTATGACCGCTTCGGCACAGACGAAATCATCCTCCCCTTAGACATCCTCACCAACGACCGCTGCGGTGCCGGCTGCGAAACCATCTCCACCACCCAACCCGCCATTGGCACCGTCACCGCCAACCCCACAAACATCACCTACACCCTCACCGAAGGCGAAACCCTGCCCTCCAACCCCACAACCGTCACCTTCACCTACTCCACCATCAAAACCAACCACGACGCCACAGTCACCCTCACCATCAACACCAAAGGCAAAACCCTCGACGACACGGCCAACCTCTACCTCCGCGCCACAAGCATCACTGGCGCAACCGGCACCACCTACACAACCGACGTAGTCGTCGCCGCCAACGACATCTGCCCCAACAACACCTGCACCAACCTGCAACTCCAGCTCGGCGGCCCCGCAGTCGGCATCGCCTCCACAGTCGACAACCGCACCATCCGCTACACGTTCACACTGAATGGCACCCCCGACGACCGCACCCCAGACTCGGTCCAAATCCCCTACTCCTATTCCGACACCCCCGACCAAGCCACCCTCACCATCAACTTCACCCAAGCCGACCACCTCCGCTCCGACTCCACCTTCGCCCTGCGCACAGGCACCGAAGCCGTAACCCTCACCCTCAACCCCCTCGCCAACGACACCTGCCAAACCACCTGCGCCGGCGTCCAAATCGTCTCCCAACCCGCCGTCGGCACGCTTACACCATCTGGTACACCACCTGGCACCACCTTCACCTACCAACTCGACCAAGGCACCACCGCCCCGCCGGTCATGACCTTCTCCTACAAAACCCTGGCCATCTCCTCCACCGCCGAATACGGCAGAGGCAGAATCACCCTCGCCACCACCGGCACAGACACCCTCACTGACGACACCTTCACAGTCCAACGCATCGGCAACACAAAAACCACCCAAACCCTGCGTCCCCTCAACAACGACGGCTGCGGCTCAGGCTGCGCCGGCATACAAATAACCACCGCCGCCACCACTGGAACCGCCACCACCAAACCCGACAGCACCATCACCTACACCATCGACCCAACCAAAGCCCTCGCCACCTCAGACACCTTCGCCTACCAAACCAACGGCACATCAACGCCTGCCACCGCCACCATCAACATCACTAACATCGACCAGCTCAATACCGACTCAGCCCACCTCATGCGCACCAGCACCGAACAAGTCAGCCTCGACATCGACGTCCTAGCCAACGACGCCTGCGTCGACCCCACCAACGGCTGCACCGCCCTCGCCATCGCCACCCAGCCCAACGTCGGCACCGCCACCCTCAAAGGCAACCAAATCACCTACAGCCTCCCCGCCAACACCACCGTCACCAACCCCATCACCTTCACCTACTCCACCGCCAACGCCCGCCGCCACCCCGGCACCGTCCAGGTAATCGTCGGCGCACCCAACACCGACACCCTCACCAACGATCAAACCATCATCTACCGCTCCGGCACCTCCAAAGCATCGGCCATCATCAACCCCCTCGACAACGACGCCTGCGGCGCACGCTGCACCGGCATGCGTATCGTCGCCGCCCCCCGCCACGGCACAACCACCCTTTACCCAAGCGGCGCAATCCTTTACGAACTCCCAGCCACCAGCTCCGCCACCTCAGACACCTTCACCTACACCACCAACGCTGCCTCCACTCCAGCCAACATCTCTGTCACCATCACCGCCGTCGACGCCCTATCCAACGACACCTTCCTAATCCCCCGCAACGCCACCGAAGCCGTCACCCAAACCATCAACATCACCGCCAACGACGACTGTGTCACCATCTGCGAAGGCCTGCGCATCATCACCCCACCCGCCGTCGGCACAGCAACCCTCACCAATAACGGCACCTCAGACGGCACCATCACCTACAGCCTCCCCGCCAACACCCCCGCCACCAACCCCGTCACATTTACCTACGGATCAGGCACCAGCATCGCCACCTCCACTGCCACCACCAACCAAGCCACCGTCTCTCTCATCCTCGCCAACAGCTCAGCCGACACCCTCATAGACGACACAATCCAAGTCCAACGCATCGGCAAACTCGGCACCACAGCCCTCATAACCCCTCAAAACAACGACGCCTGCGGTGCAGGCTGCACTCTCGCCATCGCCTCCCAACCCGCTGTCGGCACCGCCACCCTCGCCCGTGACTCCAACAACGCCATCATCGGCATCACCTACACCATCACCGACAACACCGCTGTCACCGATTCCACCTCCTTCACCTACAGCACCTCCGGCTCAAACTCCGCCACCGCCACGGTCACCATCAACTTCACCCACAGCGACGGCCTCACCCCCGATAACCCCACCCACATTTACCGCACTGGCACCAACTCCGTCACCCAAACCATCAACGTCACCGCCAACGACAACTGTGTCACCACCTGCGAAGGCCTGCGTATCGCCTACCAGCCCGCCGTCGGCACCGCCCGAGTCGAAAACAACCAAATCGTCTTCGAACTCCCCGCCAACACCGCTGTCACCAACCCCATCATCTTCGGCTACGCCACCAACCTCACCAACACACCAACCGAATACGGCACCGTCACCGCCTACATCGGCACCCAAAACACCAACACCTTCGCCGACGACGCAGCCACCCTTCACCTCAGCGACGCCTCCAGCACCGTCACTATCAACGCCCTGGCTAATGACGCCTGCTTCGCCGCCTCAGGCTGCACCAACCTGCGCCTCGTCACCCCACCCACAACCGGCACCGCCACACCAACAGACACCACCGGCAACGGAACCAACGACTCCTTCACCTACAAAATCGCCAACCCCCCCAACGATCCCGCCACTCTGCCCAACACCATCACCTTCTCCTACACCACCGACAACGCCACCGGTGCCGCCGGCACCATAACCGTCACCATCATCCCCACAGACATCCTCGGTGCTGACAACGTCACCATCGAAGACGTCTTCCCCATCGACCAGCAGATCGTCCCCAACATTAACACCAACATCGACATCGACAACAACGACACCTGCTACGCCGGCTGTCGCAACCTGCGCATAACTCGCCATCCCTCCCACGGCACCGCCACCCTCAACTACACCCTCGACGGCTACACCCTCAACTACACACTCGCCGTCGCCAGCCTCGACCCCGACAACCTCCCCGACACCGTCACCATCATCTACAACGCCGACGACGCCAACACCGCCGGCGTAGTCACCATCGACTTCGTCTATGTCGAATCAGTCCAAGACGACACCTTCACCATCGAACGCACCAACGTCGAAACCATCACCCACACCCTCGACGTCCTCGCCAACGACCATTGCCCCGAAGGCTGCACCGGCATCATCCCCGTCACCGACAACCTCACCGGAGCTGTCACAACAAACGGCACCGCCCTCACCTACACCCTGCCCGCCAACACCGTCGCCCCCAAATCCGAAACCTTCACCTACACCCTCGACGGTGCCACCAAGCCCGCCGAAGTCACCGTCAACTTCGCCGTCACCCAAGACATCCTCATCGACGACCAAATCCGCATCATCCGCTCCGGCACCGCCGCCGTCAACCACATCGCCGAAGTCCTCGTCAACGACTCCTGCGGCACCAGCAACTGCTCTGGCCTGAGCCACGCCTCCAACCCCGCCGTCGGCACCATAACCCCCCACGTCTTCGGCGACCGCTTCGTCTACACCCTGCCCGCTGGCACCCCAAACCCCCAAAATAACCCCGTTTTCACCTATTTCACCAGCAACAGCTACGCCCTCGCCACCGGTGCCAGAATCGCAACCGCCACAATATCTTTCATTGAGCCACACAGCCTTTCACCAGATAACATCACAATACCCCGTGGAGGATATAACGAAGTAGAGCAAGAAATACTAATAGCCTCCAATGACACCTGCGAAGGCGGCTGCACCGGCATCACCATCGTCGATGAACCCTCACATGGAACAGTCGAAGTCAACCAGGACTCCGAATCGGTCACCTACCGGCTCGCCTCCGGCGTAACCGCCCCAGAAACCATCACCTTCACCTACGTCACCGACGCCTCCTACACCACCGCTCTCGTCACCATCACCATCGCAGCCGGCGACTCTTTAAATGATGACACCTTCCACATCGAACGCTCCGGCACCGACAGAGTGAGCTTCGAGCTGGAAATCTTTGAAAACGACGAATGCGGTGCCGGCTGCGAAGGCCTCACCGCCGCCACCAACCCCTCCGAAGGCACCCTCAGCTACCGCAGCCCCAGCTTTAGCAATCCCCGCGCCCGCTTCCGCTTCCAACTCAGCGCTGGCGATCACACCGCCAACACCCCGCTCACCTTCACCTACTCAACCGACGGCTCTACCCCGACCGCCACCGTCACCCTCAACTTCTTCGAACCCTCTGACATCCTCGCAAACGAGACCATCTACATCCAACGCTCCGGCACCGAAGCAGTCGAAGTCGTTATCGACGTCACCGACAACGACCTCTGCGACGCCGACTGCGAATCCATCTCAGTCGAAACCAACCCCACCGTCGGCACCGCCGTCGCCAACACCACCGGAGACGACGCCGGCAAAATCACCTACAGCCTCGCCGACGGTGCCACCCTCACGAACAACACCGAGACCTTCCAATACACAACCGCCGGTGCCAATGCCAATGCCACTGTCACCATCATCGTCGGCACCGCCACCGCCGATGCCCTAGTCGACTACATCCGGCGATACACCCGCGAAGGCACCCCCGAATTAGTCAGAAACCTCAACGTAACCCGCGACGACGTATGTGTATCAAGTTGCGCAGGCGTTAGGCTTATTCTTCAGCCAAATACGGGTTCGGCAGAGGTGCAGTCAAATGGGAGGATTCGGTATGAAATTTCCGCGGGCCAAAGCGCCACCGACGTCTCATTTACCTACACAACCACAAGTGCCGCAGCAGGGCACTCAGCAACCGTACGTCTCCTATTTGAGGACCCCAGGTACGTGTTGCGCGCCGGAGGATTTGGGTTTTAAGAGCCCATGAAACGGGGGGGGGGTCCAGTGCTTTTTAGGCGGAGTGATTAGTTGATCGCGCCGTTCTCCGGTTCCGTCGCGCACCTTCACAGGTGCGCTTTAGCGCGTCTAAGGTGCCCCTTTTCGTGCCCCTCCCAGCACGCACTTTCGACACGATGTTGCCCCCGATTTCACGGGTATAAACCATGACCGCGCGGCAGCTTTCGACGCGCAAGAAGCTGCTCGGCTGCGCTTTGTCTTGCGCAATCCTGGTCGTCTCCACCTCGCCCTACGCCACCCAAACCGCTGCCGCCCAAACCACCACCGAACCCCCCGTTGAAACCCCCTCCGACCTAAACAACGACGACTCCACCTGGGCCGACGAACACGTCGACTCCCTTAACGAACAAGGCGCATTTGACGACACCCTCGAAGACGAAGACTGCGAAGCCGACATGTTCTGCGGACAAAACGAAGTCCCCCGCTGGCAAGCCGCCGTCTGGCTCGTGCGCATCATCGATCAAGGCGTAGAGCCCACCCTCGGTCCCGTCCGCCGCTTCTCCGACATCCCCGAATCGCACCCCTGGGTCGCCTACCTCGAACGTGCCGCCCAGCTCGGCATCACCTTCGGCTGCGAACAGGGCTACCGCTTCTGCCCCAACCGAACCATCACCCGTGGTCAGTTCTCCGCCATGATCGTCCGCGGCTTCCGCTTACCCCCCGCCCCCGTAATCACCCCAACCGAACCTGATCCCGACGCTCCTGACGAACCCGTTTTCGACGACGTCTCCGACGACCATGTCTTCGCCGACGAAATAGCCGCCATAGCCGCCGCCGGCATCACCATCGGCTGCGGCGACGGCTCTTCCTTCTGCACTGACGACACGGTCAACCGTGCCCAAGTCGCCGCCTTCCTAGATCGTGGCGACATGTTCATCGAAGAAAACCGCGATATCCAGCTGCCACCCACCACCACCACCTGGCTCGAACCACCTCCCCCTCTTGACGAACTTCCACCCCTGCCTGAAGACATCCCCGACGAAGAACCCGACGAACCCGACGAGCCCGAAGACCCAGACGCCACCACGACCACTACCACCACCTCCACAACAACCACCACACTGCCTCCACTCCCACCCACCCCACCCCGCTCTGACCACCTTGAACGCGACACGAGGTCCCTTGCTCGCGAAGGGCTAGAGGCAAAGCCAATCGATATCGACGTAACCGCCAACGATGAGTGCGATCTCGGCTGCCGCAATGTCGCTATTCATACTGAACCGACCCACGGCACCGCCGAAGTCATCGACTACGACCGTCCGGTCGACTCAGATGGCGATGGTGACATCGATGACGACGACACCCCGATAACCGTCGAGGCTGTCCGCTACACCCTCCCTGCGGGTGAGCCCACTCCACCACGTATCACTTTCCGCTACACCACCGCCGGCACCTCTAGCCGTGCCGAAGTACGAATCAACATTGCTGCCACAGACGTTCTCAACGATGACTCCCTCCCTGCATTCCGTCTCCCTGACGGCTCCGTCAATCAAGTCCTTGATGTCGCCACCAATGACCTCTGCCCCTTCAATTGCACCAACCTCTCAGTCGTTACCCAACCCGACAAGGGTTCTGCTGAAGCCTTTTTCAACAGCGACGACAACAAATGGAAAATCCGCTACACCCAGCCTCCATCTAATGACACCGCTGACGAAACTGACATCTTCACCTACTCCACCCAATACACCGATGAAACCGCCACCGTCACCCTCTCGGTAGGCACTTTCGACGGCCTCGTCGACGACGACATCCCCGTCGGCCGTGTCGGCAATGGTGCCGTCAGCCAAATAATCGACGTCCTCGCCAACGACCTCTGCTACAACGACTGCGCCGGCCTCACCGTCGCCACTCAACCAGCAATCGGAGCCGTCACCACCGTCGACTACGACCGTCCAGTCGACTCAGATGGCGACGGTGACATCGATGACGACGACACCCCCGAATCCGTCAAGGCAGTCCGCTACACAGTCCCCGACAACACCGCAGTATTTGAAACAACCACCTTCACTTACAGCACCACCAAAGACGTCGGCGATGCCACCGTCACTCTCAACATCACAACTGACATCCTCGTCTACGACACAGTCTCCGCCACCCGTGTCGGCCTTGGTGCCCTAGTCGTCCCCGTGTCTGTCACCGCCAACGACGACTGCAGAGCCACCTGCGACAACATCACCGTCTCCACCCCTTCGGCCGGAACCATCACCTCCACTGACCAAAACACCGGCACCATCACATGGACGCTCGCCGAAGACTCCGCCGCCATATCAACAGCAACCTTCACCTACTCCACCGACGGGAGCGCTTCTAACGCCACCGTCACGATCAACATCAACAACACCGACGTCCTAGTCGACGATGCCCTCAACGTCAGCCGCATCGACGACGGTGCTATCGATCAAAACGTCGACGTCCTCGCGAACGACATCTGCGCCAATGGCTGCACCGGCCTGCGAATCACTCGCCAAAACAGCCGAACCAGCTACGGCACGGTCTCTGTCATCACCGACCCGAGCGACAGCAACCGCCAGGTCATCCGCTATGAACTCCCTGCCAACCGAAACCGCAATGACAACGACAAGACCTTCTCCTACCGCACCGACAACTCTGACCGCACCGCCTCCGTCACCATCAGCATCCTCCAAGCCGACAACCTCGTCGGCGGCACCATCGCCATAACCCGTCCTGCCGGCTTCTCCGTCGCCACCGGCACCCTCGACCTCACCAACGCCGACGAATGCGCCGGCGGCTGCACTGGCTACGCAATCGTCGACGCCGGCACCGGTTCCGGCACCCCATCCCTCACATCCGCCGGCGTGCTCACCTACACCATCGCCGCCAACGCCGCCGCCGTCACCACCGACACCGTCACCTACCGCACCGACGGCTCCGAAGGTCTTGTCGGCACCGTCACCGTCACCGTCACCGCCACCG
>JAAXHB010000285.1 GCA_012271125.1 Actinomycetota bacterium
GGTTAGGGGGAGGGAAGGGGGGAATGCGAGAGGGGTGGCTCTGCCCAGCCCGATGTTTACGGACTAACCCGTAGGGGCAGCTGTTGGCGGAATGGGGAGATTAGGGAGGGGGTTAGGAGACGCCGACTTGGGAAAGGGGAAGGGGTTGGCCGGAGGGTTAGGAGCGGGAGACTTTTGAGAGGGTGATTTTGGCGTCAGTGGTGGAGGTAGCAGTTCTGTAGGTGAAATAGACATCTTCCGCTGTGCTAATGCCGGGCACCGGAAGGGCGGCACCGGTAAGGACATCTAATTTTACTGTGCCATCGGGTTGCAGCGTCATGCTCGTGACTTGAACATTGATGTCTGAGTCGTCGGATACAAGTTTCAGCCCAGATGTTGCGGTGTAGACGCAGGCACCGGTGCAGGAGTTGGCATCGTTAAAGGCTGCCGCAAGCGTTTCTTCTCTCATCTCGCCGGAATAATTCCCCAGATACCAGATACCGCCACCGCTGGTAATGGTATGGGCGTAGTCGTTGAGCATGTCAACTGGTGGAGGTTCATACGGGGGGGGGGCGGTGTAGCCGAAGTCGTAGGCGCCCCAGCAGTAGATGACAACGGGATTCAGGTAGTCATAATCCGGAATTGTGAGACCGCAAGTCACGTGGGGTCCAGCGACGATGGAGGTGAAGGTTTGTGGGGTCTCGAGGTCGTTGTTGCTAATCGCGGGTGGGCTGCTTTGCCCCCAGGTGTTGTCGCCCCAGCATTGGACGGTTTCATCAAATTTCAGGCCGCAAGTGTGGAATTCGCCGAGAGCGAGTGATTTGAACTTGCCATCTGGGGCATCTATTTGCCCGTAATTGAAGATAGGAGCTATCTGGTATACGGGATCGCCATTGCCGTCAACAACGGGATCGTAGATCCAGCCCCTGCCATCTGGTCTGCGGACAGGGTTGCCTTCATTGTCAAGCCTGAGTGTTGTCTTTTGAACACGATTGCCGTCCTCGTCGAGCAGGTAGCCCTCTGAGTCCCTGAGAGGCTCATCAGCACCCCAGCACATGACTGTGTGGGATTCGTCGGTGTAGGCATTGGTGTCGCTGTCCCACACTGGGCGGCGGATACCGCAAGTGTGGTAAACGCCGGCGTAGACCTGAGCGAATTCGTATTTCGCTATAACAGGGACTTGGACTTCGTCTGTTCTGGTATACAACAACTCACCTTTGTCGTTTGTTTTATGAACACCATCTTTGTCCAAAAATGGAGTGTTAGCTACGCCATTAGTGGTGGCGTCAGTGGTGACAACGATTTCGGTTTGGGTTTCGGTGGTGCCAGTGTCATAAGTCGGGGGCGTTGATTGACCCTGTTCGTCGCTTCCGAAACAGCGGGCATAATACGCGTAGACGGGCACAGCGTTGCCGCCGTCGACACTGCGGGAGCCGGTGAGTTTTTGCTCGATACCGCAAACATGGAAAGTGCCGGCCGATAGTGAAACCATCGAATCAGGCAGCGGGTAATGGCTAGTTACATAGGTGCCTGGGGCGGGGACTGAACCGTCGGGGTTTTTGTCTTTAGGAATCCAATCCGCGGAGCCCCAGCAAGAACCAGACCTCTCAGCACTGTCTAATGCGCATGAATAATCAAAGCCGGTAGCGACATGGGTAGCGACCATGCCAGTTGGCATGTCCTCAACACTGCGATCCTTTTGGGCGTCTTTGGTGATGTCGCGAGCTGGATTCTTACCACCCCAGCATGCGACCGCGCCGTTTTGCACAGAATTTTGCTCTTTATCTTCGGTGTCTTCATAAGCCTTGAGGAGGCTGCAGCCATGGGTAATGCCAACCGATACAGCAGAGGTGCCAGACGCGGGAGGTAAGAAGACGTCGATCTGTTCGTCATCGTGGTGGTCTTCTGTGCCTTTGTCATCAACGTAGCTAAAGGAGTTGTGGATTTCGCCATGGCAGAGCAGGTGTCCGGTGGAGTCGACGCGGCACAAGCTGTTGCCCATGAGTGAAAGCTGAGTTGGTATGGGGTAAGTGTGGACTGAGAAGGTGAGGGCACCGACATTGTCGTTAGCCCAGTACTCAGATATTTCAGCGTCGCTTAGACCATCGGCTTCAAGAGCAGATCTGGACTTATAAGGCTTGTCTGGGTCGGTGTCGTCGGTGGTGTAGAAAATCGTCACCGGATCGGTGGGGAACACCGCATTTTCTGGCCATTGGAAAAGGATGACTTCACGCGTTGTTGTGCTTTCGTGGCTGTGACGGCAACCGTTGGGATGGTCAGAGTAATGCACGCAACCATCCGGGTGGTCATGATTATGGTCATCTAGATCCTCGCCGGTATCTGCCACGGTGATGGTGGAAATAGAGAAAATTGGGATGTCAGAGACAACTGTGTTGCCGTTGTCATCGGTGACGTTGGGGGCTTGGATTGGGATTTCTTGGGCGATTCTGAGGTTGGGGCAGTTGTTGACGCAGTCGTCGTTGGCTAAGACGTCGAAATCCCTGACGATGACACCGCCGTCGTCACCGTTGTCTTGACGCAGGACACGGAAACGATCGTCGACGGGATTGTCGTAGACGTCGGTGACGTTGATAGTGACTGTGGTGGGGGTTGAATCCTGGGTGGTTTGGTAGGTGAATGTGATGCCGGTGGGTGCGGGATCATTGGCACCAATTGAGTAGGTGAACATGCCGTAGTCACCAAGGTCACCGTCCCAGGCGAGGGTGCCGAGAGCACCGGCACCGGTGAGGTTGGTGTGGGAGGTGTAGGTGCAGCCGGGGCGGCATTCGTCGTTGGCGAAGACGTCGAGGTTCCAGTCTTCGGCGTCAGTCTTGTCACGCGTAATGTCAAAGGTGTCTTCGACAAGGCTCGTGGTGACAGTGCTGAGGTTGATGGTGACGTCGGCTGGAACAGGGTCGGTGCGGTACTTGAGGACGGTTCTTGTGACAGGTACACGGTTGTCGTCCTCGTCGATGATTATTGTGCCGTCGTTTTCGGTAACCCATTCGCCGTAGGAAGCGGCGGTGGTGTATTGGAAGGTGATCTGATCGGGAGCGGTGTCGTTGGCATCGATTGACAGCTCGAAGGCGCGTTTGGTCTCGTTCCAGCTGACGTTAGCGCCGGTTGGTGAGAGGCTGCCATCGACCATGGTGACTTCTTCACAGTTTCGGTCGCATTCATCGTTGGGTTCATAGCCATCGCCGGGCTTATAGCCAGCGGGTGCACTGCCGAGCACGTCGAGGTCTTCGTTGAGAGCCTGTCCAGCGATGCGGTCAAGGTTGAAAGTGTCATCAACAAGTGTGTCGACTTGAGTGTCGATATTGACCGTGACCTTGGCTGGGTTGGCGAGACCGCGGTTGTCATAGGAGTCGTTGGTTGTGTACTGGAAGGTAAAACTTGACGGGGCTTCGGTGTCTTCGTCGACGGTGTAGACAAACCTGGCTTTGGATCCGTCCCAGGTGATGGAACCAACGGTTGGTTCGGTGCCTTCGACCACCGTGACGCTGATGCAGCCGTCGTCACCACCGCAGCCGTCGTTCGCCAATACGTCAAGGTTTACGCTGTATTCGGCTGGCCAGTCACTGCGGATTTCGTCAAAGACGTCGTCGACTAGGAGATCTTTTGCCTCGACTAGGCCGGGGACGCCGACGGTGTTGAGAGTGCGTGCTTGGAGCCCTGCGCATTTAATAGCACCAGTGGAGATCAGCCAGCAGGTGTGATCATGGCCGAGGGCGACGTCTGTGTACTCCTCAGAGCCTGACAGGACCTGTGCTTCTGCCATTTCGTTCCAGGAAGCACCCCAGCAGTTGGTGTCGCCGTCTGCACCAGCGTCGATGCCGATGGCGCAAATGTGGTTGATTCCGACAACAACCTTGGCGAATTCGCCTTTATCGGGTGGGTTGATATAGTCGACAACGCCGTCCTTTACTTCGATTTCGATCTTGCCGTTGCTGGTGTCGCCCCAGCAGGCAATTGAGTTGTTAATGGCGATGTCGTCGTCATCTGTGTTGCTGTTGGCGACAACGGCGCAGAAGGTGTTGCCCTTGGCGGAGATGGCATCAAAAGTGTTATTCACATTTCCTGTAATGGTGATATACAGGGGTAAGCAGTAGCCCCTATTTTGAGGATCCTCTATAACTTCGCCCTTATCATCCACATCACAGCCAACGATGCGCCTCTCGGTTTCGCCAAGTTGGAGAGGGCGGCTGGTGCGCCATGAGGAAGCGTCGATGTCGCCGTAGCAGCCGATGGCATTATCGTCTTGGTTGCCGTCATTGTCGATAATGCCACATTGGCCGTTGTCACCGACAGCGATGGCGCTGAAGCGGGTGCTTCCGGTGTCAAGGACGGTGGCCTTGTTGCCAGAATTGTCGCCCCAGCAATCGACGGTGCCGTCGCTGCGCCGGATGCAGGCGTGATTATCGCCGGCGTGGATGCTTGCGCCAACTCCGGTGGCTTCGTCTTGGATGTTGTTTGCGTTGTTACCCCAGCATTCTTGGCGGTCCGGGCCGGCGGCAAGAATGCCGCAAGTGAAGTCGGTGCCGGCAGCGATGTCTACGAATTTGGCATCAGCCGGTGGGGTGCTTTGACCGTGGGAGTTGTCGCCCCAGCAGACGACATCATTATCTGTTGTGCGGGCGCAGGTGTGGTAGGCACCGGCGGTTATCTCAGCAAAGTTGGTGGCGGTGGGTGCGTCGAGGAGCTTGGCGATGTCGGGAGTGCTGAGGTCGCCGGCGCAGCCTATGGTGCCATTGGGGTATAGGGCGCAGGAGATTGAGTCACCAGCGGCGACGGCAGTGTGTTTCGCGGCAGAGTTGATGGCTTGGCCGTAAGTGTCGTCGCCCCAGCAGTAGCGGGAGCCGTCGATGTCGGCGTCGTCAGATTTGCGGACGGCGCAGGTGAGGTCGCCGTTAGCTGAGACTGAATGCCAGCGGTATTGGGGATTGTTGGAGTCGGAATCGTCTGTTGGGCCTGGGACATCGGTCTGGCCAGCGTCGTTGTTGCCCCAGCAGAGGAGAGCATCTACTGCGTGGTTACGGTCACGGGTGGAGCGGAGGGCACAAGCGTGAGCTCGACCGGCTGAGACGGCTTTATATTGGCCTAGCTCCTGATTAAAGTTTCGCTCAAGGTCATCAATGCCCCAACAAATAACGTCATTGTTGTCACGAATCGCGCAGGCGAAGTCGGCACCGACGGTGATTGAAGAGTACGGGGCGTCGCCTGTAGGAATGTTGTCTAGAACATCGTCGCTGGCACCCCGACATACGATGTTGCCGTCGGGTTGTTTGGTGAGTGCGCAAGTCGTGTCGTAGCCGGCTGAAACTTCCTTGTAGGTAGTGTCCCTCAACCAGGGGGATTGGTCAAAATCGTCGTTACCCCAGCAGTAGACCTCGTCGTTACTATCGATAGTGCAGACATGGTTATTGCCGGCGTCGATCGCCTTGTTATTTGGAAAACTTTCGGCACCGGTGACTTGACCATGGTCGTCTCGGCCCCAGCACACGTCGGCGGCATTACCGGCATGGAGGGCGCAAGCGAAGCCGGATCCGGCTGTGATTGCGCTGTATGGGCCGGGGACTCGGACAATGTTGACGGTGATGGTGGCATCGCCGCTGAGGTCGGCAGCGCTGTAGTCGAAGCTGAGAGTTTGGGGAATGGTGCCGTTGATCGTGAGGGTAGCGAAAACGGGATCAGTGTCTTCGTCATAGGTCACCACAGAGCCAAGTGGCCAGCTGTTATTAACGAGAGTGATGGCACCGCAGCCATCGCCCTGATCGCAATAGTCAAGCTCAGTGATGGGGATCTTGTAGCTGAAGGAGGCGGCCTCTTCAGGGTGCTCGATGAGGTAGGTCTTTGAGCGGATCATGTTTTCGGCGCGGTCGATGTTGACGGTTACGGTGGCGGGTGCCAGGTCGCCGTTGGCGTCATAGGCACCGTCGGTCATGTATTTGAAGGTGATGACATTGTCAACGTCATCGTTTGCGTCATAGTTGACCTTGAAGGCATCGTTCGTGCCGTCGTCATCAATGTCGATCATTGTGATGGGGGCGTTGGCTGGCGAAAGGGTGCCGTCGACGATGCTCAGGCCTAGGCAGCCTTGGCCGCAGTCGTCGGCGGTGCCGTGGGTTAATACGGGCAGATTCTCCTCGTAGGCGTCGGGCCATGGACGGATGAGGTTGAAGGTGTCATCTTCGAGGGTGTCGACGAGGGTGTTGATGTTGACGGTGACGGCGGCGGGTTCGAGAGCGCCGGTGGTGCTGTTGTGGGAGCCGTCGGTGGCGTATTTGAAAGTGAGTGTTGCTGGGGCGGCGGTGTTGGCGGGGACCACATAGTTGAAGTGGCGCTTGTCTTGGGCTTCGACCCAGGTGAGGGTGCCTACGTCAGATGATCGGTCTGACGAGGTGACACCGGTGCAGCCGGCATCACAGGTATCGGCAGTGCCTTCGTTCAAGACGTCGAGGTCTACGTTGAGTTCTTGGGGCCAGTAGCGGTCGCGGTCGATTGTGTCGTCAACGAGTGCGTCGTATGTGACGGTGAAGTTCAAGGTGACTGTTTTGGGGTCGAGTTTTGAGCCGCGGGTGTTGTACTTGAAGGAAGCGGTGTTGTTGGGGAGGATGGTGCCTTCGGGGACGGTGAAGGTGATTACATCGGGAGTTTGGGCGTTCCATTCGGCGGTGACGCCTTGGATGGCTGGCGTGACTTCGGTTATATCCACGTCGGTGCAGCCGCCGGAGCAGTCGTCAGCTGTTGGGGCGGTGAAGACGTTTAGGGGTTCGTTGAGTGCTTGGGCACCCTTGCGGTTTACTGCGATGGCTTTGTCGTTCAAGACGTCAACCTTGGGGGTGAAGTTCAAGGTGATGGTTCCGGGATCTTTGGCTTCGGTGGTCGTGTAGGTGATGACAACGGTGGCTGGTGGGTCGGCGTCGCCGGTGTAGGTGTAGTTGATGACCTGGGTGTCGCCGACGGTCTTAGTGGTGACGGTGCCTTGAGCCGGTCGGGGTTCAACTATGGCAAGGCCGGCGCAGTCTTCTTTGCATCGGGTGCCGGAGTCACCGCCAATGACAACAAAATCTTCGGTGAAGTCTTCGTTGCCGTAGCGGTCAAAGTCTTCGGTGATGTTGGCAAGGCTGTCGCCTGGGCGGATTGGTGGGACGATTGGGCCGGGCTCACTAGTCGTCGTCGTTGGTGCTTCTGTTGTTGTTGTTTCGCCTGGGATTGTTGAAGTCGTTGTTGATGTTGTTACAACTGTGATGATTTCAGCTTCGGCGCTGCGGTTGAGCATGGTTTCGAGCTGGTTTTGGGTGATGACAGCGTCGGAGCAGAAGCTGGTGCCGTCGCCGCAGCCGATGGTGATGCC
>JAAXHB010000286.1 GCA_012271125.1 Actinomycetota bacterium
CGGGTGGCGAGCTGGGTGGCATCGGTGTTGGCACGGCTGTTGTTGCCGGCTGCGACAAGAACGACCGATCCTTTGAGCGGGTATTTCGTGGTGAGTGCGAACGCCTATGAGCGGATCGCTCCGACGATCAACCCGAGGGGTTTCAAGATTTTGCTGGAGTTCATCGCCCATGGTGCCAATGGCGAAAAAAAGGGCGACGGCGGGTTGCGGATTGCTGAGGTGGGTTATGAGTTCCGGCGGCGGGAGCGGGGCGAGACGAAGCTGTCGGGGGCGATTGCGCTCAACTATCTGATAGCGGTGCTTGACCTGCGTTTCGGGCGGAGTTTGTCGCCGGTGTTCATCATGTTTTGCCTTGTTGGGATCAGCGGAATAGCGGTGGCTCTGGCTGGTTACGGCGTCGGCGTGCTCGTGGGGCTGCCGCAAATAAGCCCGAGTTTTACGCCGGCACTCAACCCGATTCACACCGCGGCACTGCTTGGCGTTCAGCTCAGCATCATCAGCAACTTTTTCGGCAACAACTATCTAACCTTTCATGAGGATCGCTATCGAGGGCGTCAACTTTGGGCGGGGATGGTCTGGTTCCAGGCTGTGTCTATGATTGGCGTGGTCGTGCATGTAGCAGTGTTTCAGCTCTTGAGCGACGCTGAAATAGGTTTGGGGGAGATAGGTGCGGGACTGTTCGGCGACGTTGCCAATCTGGTCTATCACGGCATCGCCTTCTGCCTTGCCACGGTCGCCAACTTCATCGGCAATGTCACTGTTACATGGCGAAAACGGGGACGAGGGCGACGGTTTAGCTATGGGTAAAGCGAGGGGCGCAAACGTTGCTTTGTACACGGCGTTGCTTTGTGCACGGCGAAAGCGAGGACGAGGGCTTAGCTATGGCTGAGGCGGCGCGAATCGACGCGGTTTCACAAGAGCTGTTGCGTGACTTGACGCCTGAGCAGCGTGCCGCGGTGATGAGCCGTGCCAAGTACCTGTGCCTTATTGCCGGAGCGGGATCGGGCAAGACCCGTGTTTTGACGAGGCGCATTGCCTACGGGGTGCGTCAGGGCGTCTATGACGCACGGCGGGTGCTTGCGGTCACCTTCACAAGGCGTGCCGCGTGGGAGCTGAAACAGCGTCTCTACAAGCTGGGACTACATCAAGACGTCACAGCGGGGACGTTTCACTCGATTGCTTTGCAGCAGCTAAAACGGCTATACGGAGGCGGCAACTTCCCGCAGTCTCATCTGATCGCGCATCCAATGCCGTTGGTGATTGAAGCGCTGAAACGAACGAGCATGGGCGGCGACCTATCAGCGAAAGCCAAGAAGGGCACTGACCCGATTCAGGTGCTGAACGAAATCAACTGGTGTAAGGCACGTCTGATCAAGCCGGACGCCTATGTGCAGGTTGCGTCCGAGCAGAAACGCCAAGGCCCTTGTGGCACGCCGGAACGCTTTGTAAAGGCTTTTGAGGCATATGAAGAAGCGAAGAAGCAAAAGTTGGATTTCAACGATTTGCTTGAGCTTGCGCGCATGTCTATGGAGAGCGACCCAGAGCATGCCAAGGTGCAACGTTGGCTGCATCAGCATCTGCTAGTGGATGAGTTTCAGGATGTGAACCCGTTGCAGTTTGGGTTGCTGAAGACCTGGTTAGGTACTGACACGACCCAAATTAATTCAACTCAAATGAATTCAACCCTGCCAAATTCGACATTGACGGTGGTGGGTGATCCGCTGCAGGCGATTTATGGCTGGAACGGATCAGACCCGGAGGTGTTGAACAACATCGAGACACATTTCGACGAGATTGAGACGTTGGAGTTGCGCACGAATTTTCGTTCGACGCCGGAGATTTTGGGAGCGGCGGCAAGGGTGTGGGGAAGCGAGCCGCAGCCGTCTGTGTATGCGCCTGGTGCGAAGCCGATCATCAGCGAATGCCTTGGCGAAAACGAGGCGAAGCGGCTGGCTAGGGCGGTGCGTTATCACCAGCCTGTTGGCAAGCCGTGGGGGGTTCAGGCGGTGCTGGCTCGCACCAATGCGCTGCTGGTGCCGCTACGCGAGGAGCTGGAGAAACAAGGCATTCCGGTTGTGGTTCACAAGGGTGAGTCGATGTCAGATTCTGTGAAACCGATTGCCGATGATGCGGCTGGGTCTGAAAATGGGTTTGGAGCTGGGTCAGGGTCCACAAACGCGGCTGGGTCTGCTAACGCGGCTGTGTCTACAAACGGGGCTGGTGCCGGTGGGGATTTTCGAGAGCCTGATTATCGAAATGCGGTGAACCTTTTGACCTTTCACACTGCCAAGGGTTTGGAGTGGCAGATCGTGCATCTAGTGGGGATTGAGGACGGCTATGTGCCGATGGGCTTTAGCGATACCGACGTTGAAGAAGAACGACGACTGCTAGGGGTTGCGATAACGAGGGCTCGCAAGGTGCTCAACGTGATCTGGTGCAATCAGCGGACTGTGACCAATGCCGATGGCAAAGAACGCATCAGGAAGAGGCAACCGTCGCCTTGGCTGGAGTTGATTGAGGCACCAGCAGAGACATATGAGATTGACCCTAGAAAAGGGATTGAAATGCTAAAAGCACAGTTATCAGATAAGAAATAGGGACTTAACCCCACTTTGATGTGTGTATGGACCGCTAAAGGCAGCAAGTAGGGTTTTTACTCCCCCATTCGTGAGATTGGCGGCATAGCAACAACGACAACGTTGGCGTCGCAGCGTTCCAGCACCGTTTCAACGGTTTGACCCAGAAACGGTCGCCCGTCGACGGTTCGAAGCGACGCACCGAGCACGACTAGGTCGGCTTCGGATTCCTCAGCGGCTTCGACCAGAGTCTCGCCGATCTGGGAGCCATCTCGCACCTGGGTGACGGGCTCTATGCCCATTTCTTTGCCCAGTGTCAGAGCGCCAGACATGAGCGAGTCGGTTACCTGCTCGGAGGATTCAGGCGCTTCGCCGCGGCCTCGCAAGCCCAGAGCTTGGGAGAACGCTCTCTTGCGGGTGTTGACATTGGTCAAGATGACCTCGGTGCCGAGCCGTCCGCTGATGCCAAAGGCGATTTCTTGAGCGGCACGCGATGAGCGGGTTCCGGTCACCGGCACGATGGCACGGGTAAACGCACCGGGCAGCGGGGTGGTGAGGTTGTGGGCACGGCGAGCGATCAGCACCGGCAGGGTGGCTCGCAGCAGCAGCTCGTCGATCATCGGCGAGTAGAGCTGGCCTTCATAACGGGTCGCCACGCCGACACAGATTGCGCCGTAGCCGAGCTTGGATTCTTCGACGATGGCCTTGGCAACGTCGTCGGCTCGCAAGTTGCGGTGGTCGACTTCACGCTCGAATAGGACACTTTCGATGACGGTGATGTCAGGCGCGGCACCAGATCGTCGTGAGCCGCCGCCGACGGCGTCAACAGAAACAACAGTGACGGGCACCTCTACCGGCCAGGCAAAGTGAAGGATTTGCGAGGCAGCGATGGAGGCGGGTTCAGCGCGAGAGGCGAGCAGTAGGCGCTGGGAGCGCACTACGAGGTTGCGGCTGAGGGCTTCTTCGCGCTCGAGGCGCTCTTGTTCATCGGCGGAGCCACGCCAGTCGCGCACCACGATGCGCAACGACACCGCTGCGAAGATTGAGGTGATGAGCGGCACCATGATGATGACGCTGTAGGCGGTGGTGGAGAACACACCGGTGGAGAGCCCGACTGAGGCGATGACGATTTCGAGCGCACCGCGGGCGTTGAGACCGGCACCAAGAGCGGTGGCGGCTCGGGGGGTTTGACCTGCCAAGCGGGCACCTATGTAGGAGCCGGCGAACTTGGCGATGATTGCCACGGCGACCACTACACCTGCCCAGATCAACGCTTCAGCAGATGCAAGTAGCCCTAGGTCAACTCGGATTCCGGCGGTGGCAAAGAAGACGGGTGCGAGGAATGAATGGGTTAGCAACTCGATGTTTTCAAGGACTTCGGGCTGCTGGAAACGGCTGCGGTGCAAAATGACACCAGCGACAAATGCGCCGAGGACGGCTTCAATGCCTAGGTACTGGGTTATGACGCCGAGCACGAGCATGGTGAACACGACCACGCCGATTGCGCCGGGGAGGTTTGGGCCAGAGCGGCGCACTTGCTTGAGGCAGTAGTCAACGGCACGCTGGCCGACGGTCATGGCGAGCACCATGAATATGGCGAGGCCGAGCACTGTGCGCAGGGTGCCGGTTAAAGAGACGCCGCCGGTGGCGAAACCGGTGAATACAGCGAGCATGACCCAACCGACGACGTCGTTAGCCATGCCAGCGGCGACGGTGATTTGTCCGAAGTCGCGGCGCATTAGGCCGAGTTCTGAGAGGATGCGTGCGATGACGGCTAGGGCGGATACCGATAGGGCTGCGGCGGTGAACATTATGAAGACGCTGCGGTCGGCACCGTCGCCGACAAAGAAGTCGGGCAGCACCCAGCCGACGGCGACGCCGCC
>JAAXHB010000287.1 GCA_012271125.1 Actinomycetota bacterium
CTATCTCGCTCAACTGGACTTGCTCAGATGCAGATGTCGTCAAGTTGGAAATCAATGCCCAACATCCGACTTTGCTGCCCGACTTTGCAGCCGGTTTAGCAGGGCTGGCAACTTTAGAGCGAACTATTGAAACGCGTGTGGAGGCCCGACGATGAAGTTTGCAAGGATGATGTCTTCAGGGATGATGTCTTCAAGGATGCAGTTTTTAAGGGTCAGATTCTCGCGGAGACGTTGTCATAATAAATCGCAACAGTGGCGTGATGACAGTGGACAGGTTGGCGGCATTGAGGTGTTGCCTTTTGGGTTCTTGTTTTTCCTGTCGATGACGTTGTTAATTGCGAACGCTTGGGGTGTGGTTGACGCCAAGCTCGCAGTTATGACCGCGGCTCGAGAAGCCGTGCGTGCCTACGTTGAATCCGACAACGCCACCGCAGCTGAAGCTGTCGCTCAAACCCGAGCTGAAGAAGCGTTGAAGTCATACGGGCGAGATGTCAGCCGTGCGACTATTGGTGATCCTGTTGTGGCGGGTGGATTTGGACGCTGCAAGCGAGTGACGATCACTGTTTCATATGACCTACCAGTGCTCACAGTGCCATATCTAGGCGGATTTGGTGACCTGAGCGCGGTTACATCGAAGTACAGCGAGCTCATTGACCCGTTTCGGTCAGGACTAGCAGGAGGTGCCCAATGTTGAAAAATATTAAATTAAGAGATGACAAGGGAACGGTTTTGTTGTTGTTTCCCGCAGCGGTCATCGTTGTCATTGTGATGGCAGCAATAGTGCTTGACCTTGGTTATGCGCTAGTGCGCACGCATCAGCTTCAGTATGTGGCTCAAGCAGCGGCTAATGATGCTGTCAGTGTCCTTAACGAAGACGATCTTCGAGATTCAGGAGACTTAGGTATTGACGCCTTAAACACAAGTCAAATTAGTGCTGTGGCACGAGCGGCGGTGGCAGCAAGTGACACTCCGGACGCGAGGGTTTATGGCACTAGCTCGAGTGGTTCTAACCCTGGCACAAGATTTGATCTTGCTGTGGAGCTGATTGACAGTATCGATTTATTCATAGCGCCTGCTCTAGGGTCGCCAAGTTCCTACCGTCACGTAACTGGTATCGGTCGCTCCGTGGCGTTTAGTTAGGCAAGCAAGGCGATTAAGCAAGCAAGGCAACGCTTAGAAACCACAAGGCGATCAGAATGATGCCGTCACGTCGGCACACTTTCGAAGTCAAAAGCATCGCTAACCAGCTCAACGCACATATGAGAACCATTAGAGCTGCGCCAACTGTTACCAGAGTGCTGTCTTGGATGGTGCCAGCGCCGACCATGCCAATCAGACCGCCTACGGCGAGAGAGTTGAAGACGTTGCTACCTAGCAGGTTTCCGACAAGTAGTTCAGTTTGGTTGAGCCGTGATGCTGCTACTGCGGTTACTAGTTCTGGTGCGGAGGTGCCAACGGCAATAAGGGTGTAGCCGACCAGTCCGCCGGAGATGTTGAGAGCATCGGCGATGCGTTGGGCACCTTCAACGAGAACGTAGGCGGAGCTGATGACCAGTGCCAATCCGATGAACGTGCGCAAGGTTTCGGTTGATACTGAGATTGGGTCTTCGCCGACAAGGTCGTTGATGTTGTCGTCGTTGATGTTGTCGTCAATGTTTCCAGTCGAAGTGTCTTGGGTTCTAAAGCTTTGATGACTGTTTCGGCCTTTGATCAGCGTGATGAGCCAGCCTGCGAGCACGACTAGCAATACGGCAGCTTCAAGGCGTGCTAATCCGTTCTGAATCGCTAGGGCGAAAAGGACGACACTGATCACTGACGCAACGGCGTCTCGGCGCACCACTGTCTTGCTGACGCCTATAACTCCGACTAGGGAGCTCACGCCGAGCACTAGTGAAATGTTGGCGACGTTAGAGCCGATGATGTTGCCGACACCGATGTCAAGGTCACCTCTTGCTGCGGCAAGGCCGGAGACGACCATTTCTGGAGCGCTTGTGCCGAAACCGATGACAACCGCGCCGACAACTACCGGCGCTATGCGCAAGATAACGGCTAATCGAGCGGCACCTTTTACAAACTGATCCGCGGCAAAGGCCAGTACCAGCAGGCCTGCAACGCTGAAAATTATGCCAAACAGCATGGAATGGTTATCGGCTGTCGCGATGCGTCATGTGTGGAGGAATGAAGAAGCGAAGATTTAGGAGGCGGCGCGGCGGTTTTCGAGATCTTCAGGTGACATGAGAACCTCGCGAGCTTTTGAACCGGTGGAAGGGCCAACAACACCTTGT
>JAAXHB010000288.1 GCA_012271125.1 Actinomycetota bacterium
CTACACAGCCGACACGATTGCTGCTGCGAAAATCACCACCCTCACTTTCGGCGACTTCACCCGCCAAAACCTTGCCGACGGCATCCGCCTGATTTGGCCCAATGCCACAGCAGCCCAAGACCTCGAACCCGAATACGTCACCGTCAGCCCCGATGCCACCACCGCCTACATCTCACTACAAGAAGCCAACGCCTTCGCCATCATCGACCTCGAGACCCGAAGCATCACCCAAATCGCCCCCCTCGGTTACAAAGATTTCTCCGAATCCGCCATAGACCCCAGCGACCAAGACAACGCCATCGCCCTCGAACCATGGCCCATCTATGCCATGTATCAGCCCTACGCCATCGACGCCTATGAAACCAACGGCGAAACCTACGTTGTCTCAGCCAACGAAGGCGAAGCCCGCAACTACTGGTGCTACTCAGAAGACGCCCGCCTCGCCGACCTCAACTACAACAACTCGCCCCTGCCCGCCGACCTAATCGAAGCTGCCCAAGACCCCACCCGCCTTGGCCGGCTGCGCACAACCACCGCCTACCCAACCACAAACCCAGTCGACGCCCTATACACCTACGGAGCTAGATCATTTTCAATCTGGAACAACGATGGCGAACTCATCTGGGACAGCGGTGCCCAGTTCGCACAAATCGTCGCCCGAAACTTCCCTCAGTACTTCAATTCCCAAGTCGACCTCAGCGCCGACCCAGACGGCGATGGCAATATGAGCCTCATCGAACTTGTCGGCACCACCCCAACCCAGCTCGACGCCCGCTCAGACGACAAGGGTGTCGAACCCGAAGCCGCTGTCGTTGCCACAGTCAATGACCGATCTCTTGCTTTCATCGGACTCGAACGCATGGGCGGCATCATGATCTACGACGTCACCGACCCAGCTGCTCCCGTCTTTGAGAGCTACTCAAACATCCCCTTAGAAACCCTCGCTGCCAACGGCACCCTCGGACTCACCGGCACCACCGACGTCTCCCCCGAAGGCATGACATTCATCAACGCCGACGACAGCCCCACCGGAACCCCGCTGCTGCTGGTCTCCTATGAACTCTCCGGCACGACCACCATCTACGAAGTCACCATCACACCAGTGCCTGACAACGAGTTCCGTCTCTTTGGAACATTTCGAACAGTCGACCTAATCACCCTGGCAATCGCCGGTGCAATCACCGCAGTGGTCATCACCCGCCGCTACCGCCGCGAACGTGAGCTAAGCGTCGACCACCTGGTGAGCCGCGACTGACGAATCCACCACCGGTGCCTCCGTCGACCAAGGAAAATTGATCCACTGGTCGGTGCGCTTCCACACATACTCACAAGTCACCAAAGACTGCGGCTTCTCATACAACACCGCGGTGCGCACCTCACCCACCTGATCCGCACACAACTCCTTAATCAACTTGATCGTCTTGCCGGAGTCGGCAACATCATCAGCAATCAAAATCTTCGACTCGCGCTGATCAACAATGTCCAAATACGGCGGCAACACAATCGGCACCGGCAAAGTCTAACCCACACCCGTGTAATGCTCGCAGTTCATCACATAAATGTTCTTGATCGACAACGCATAACCCAGCGACCCGGCACAAAACAGTCCGCCACGAGCAATCGCCAGGATCGTCTCGGCTCGATAACCGTCATCGGCGACCATCTGGGCGAGCTCACGAATTGCCGTTCCGTAGGTTGGCCAGTCCAACCACTCCCTGTCGTCGCTCATCTCAACCGCAGAAGGTAGCCCACCCACGTCACGCGGACGCGGACTGCATGGCAAGGGACAGCCG
>JAAXHB010000040.1 GCA_012271125.1 Actinomycetota bacterium
CGGGAGTCGCCGTAGCGGCCTGAGACTTGGGTGATGGCGTCGCCGGTGGCGCGAGCGGCTGCGTCGGCGGCGGTGAGGAGTTCGACTTTGGTGCGTTTGTCAACGTCGGATGGCAGAATGCGAATGTTGGGGGTGTGGGCGCTGCTGTGTCTGTCAGCGGTGACCTGTATGTCGCCGGTGGCGGTGCGGTTGTTGTTGTTGTCGTTGTCAGCGGTGACAACACCTCCACCGCGGCGCGCCACCGCGGCAGCCGCGGCTGCGGCAGATGTCAAACCTTTGAGGGTTAAATCGGCGGTGTGGGCGAAGCCGGTAGTGTCGCCAACAACGACTCGAATGCCGGCGCCACGATCAGAGCCGGAGACAACTTCTTCGATGCGGGAGTCATCAAGAATGGCCGAGCAAGCGGTCTTGTCCTCGACGAAGATTTCGGCAAAATCGCCGCCGGTTTGGAGGGCGGATTTGAGGACGCTGTCGACGGTGTCGGCGTCAAGAAGCGCAACGGCAGCCGAACCCATGGGGTTAGCGTAACGACATGCCCGAAGGGGTGACGGAAGCCACAGATAAGCCTCGGCGTTTGGATTTGACGCATAAGCGTGCGCCGGAGGGTTGGGTTCAGCATGGGCGGCTGAAGTGGTGGGGCGAGGTTGTGATAATCGGGGTTTTTTATGGGGTTTATACGCTAATTCGGAATCAGTTTGGCTCTGAGATTGGCGGGATTAAGCAGGTGGCGCTCAACAATGCTTATGCGGTGATTGAGTTTGAGCGGGCGTTGGGGAGTTTTGTGGAGCAGTCGATCCAGGAGGCGTTTTTGCCTGGGGGGGCTTTGGGCGCGGAGTGGTTCATTCGGTTTTGGAATGTGTATTACGGGACGTTGCATTTTGCGGCGACGATTGGGGTGATGATCTTGTTGTATCGGCGCAATCCGGTGCGTTATGGGCAGTGGCGTACGGTGCTGGCTGCCACGACCGGGTTGGCGCTGGTGGGTTTTACCTTGTATCCGTTGATGCCGCCGCGTTTGTTGAACGATTGTGGGCCGTTTGGCGGCTGCGACGGCGAGTATGGCTTTGTGGACACCTTGGTTGACCCAGGTGGGCTTTGGTCTTTCGGGGCTGAGAGTGCGATGGCGGAGATTTCCAATCAGTATGCGGCGATGCCGAGCCTGCATGTCGCGTGGGCGTTGTGGTGTGCCTGGGCGGTGTTTCCGGTGCTGCGACGGCGTTGGAGTCGCGTCTTGTGGGTTGCGTATCCGGCGTTTACGGTGTTTGCTGTGATCGTGACTGCGAATCACTTTTGGATTGACGCTGTGGGCGGCGCAGCAGGCTTGGGGGTTGGCTATGCCGCTGGGACGAGCCTGGCGAAAATATTGCCGACATGGATTGCGCCGCGACGTGAGCTGGTGACGGGACGGGTCACATGATCACGCTTGACTCGATTACCGGCCCGGAGGATTTGCAGGGTCGCAGCCTCGATGAGCTCAACGACTTATGCGTCGAAATTCGTGAACGGCTGATTGAAGCCGTCTCCGCTAACGGTGGACACCTCGGCTCCAACCTGGGTGCCGTCGAGCTGAGCGTTGCACTGCATCGGGTGTTTCGCTCTCCTCATGACGTCATCTTGTGGGACACCGGCCATCAGGCATATGTACACAAGATGCTCACCGGTCGAGCCGGCGACTTCGACAACCTGCGCAAAGCTGATGGGCTGTCGGGGTATCCGTCGCGTGCCGAGTCGGCTCATGACTGGGTCGAAAACAGCCATGCATCCACGGCGTTGTCTTATGCCTATGGGTTGTCAACGGCTTTTGAGCTGCAGGACAATCGTCGGCGGGTGGTGGCGGTGGTCGGCGACGGGGCGCTCACAGGCGGCATGGCATATGAGGGGCTCAACAACCTCGGCCACAGCGGCAATGACGTGACGATTGTGCTCAATGACAACGGCCGCAGCTATGCCCCGACTGTTTCACGTCTTAGCGAAAGCTTGGTGAAGATTCGTTCGAATCCGGTGTATATGCGCCGTCAAGCCAAGATGGAAGAAATTGCTGAGCGCATTCCGTGGGTGGGTGAGATGATTCAGCGCGGCGTGCAAATGTCCAAGGCAGCGATTCGTGAGCTGTGGGAGCCGCCGGCGTTTTGGGAGACGCTGGGGATTCGTTATCTCGGGCCTTTTGACGGTCACGACATTGCCAGCCTTGAGGAGGCGCTTAGCAATGCGGCAGAGTTCGCTGGGCCGGTGGTGGTACATGTTTTGACCCAGAAGGGTCGGGGTTACAAGCCCGCTGAGGATGATCATGTCAAGCACATGCATGATTCGGGGTCGCTGCGGGCGGGGTCTTACACGGCGGCGTTTGCTGACACTTTGGTGAAGCTTGGCGAGGCTCATCGTGAGCTGATGGCGATCACCGCGGCGATGCCGGATTCGACAGGGTTGTTGGCGTTTCGAGAGCGTTTCGGTGAGCGTTGTATCGACGTTGGCATCGCCGAACAGCATGCGGTGACGGCTGCGACGGGGATGGCGATGGCTGGGCAGCGTCCGGTGATTGCGGTGTATTCGACGTTTCTGTCGCGGGCGTTTGATCAGGTGAACCTGGATTGCGGGTTGCATTCTCAGCCGGTGATTTTTGCGATTGATCGTGCCGGCATAACCGGCGACGACGGGCCGTCACATCATGGGGTGCTGGACATGGCGTTGTTGTCGAAGGTACCGAATATGACGATCATGGCACCGTCATCTGTGCAGGAGCTTGAGCAGATGTTCACAGATGCCATGAGTATTTCAGATGGGCCTATTGCGATTCGCTGGCCTAAAACCGCGGCTCGTTCGGTCGCCGAGAAGGACGTTGGTAGCGGCTTAGCAGCTCGTCTTGTGCGTAGAGGCAACAGCAAGGTCTGTCTGGTGGGCGTTGGCAAGATGCTTCAAGCCTGCGAAGAAGCCGCCGAGCTACTTGCCGACGACGGCTTGGATGTCACTGTTTGGGATCCCAGAGTCGTCAAGCCCTTGTGTACGGACATGTTGGATGATCTCGCTGCTGCTGACGTCGTCATAACTGTCGAAGATGGTGTCATCAACGGAGGCATTGGCGAATCCCTCCGCACAGCTCTAGAGAACACAGAACGGGCTGCACCAAAAGTCATCACCCTGGGCATCCCCAGCGAGTATTTGCCTCACGGCAATGCCGACGCCATCCTCTCCGATTTAGGCCTCACCGCCGGGTCGATTGCGGCAAATGCACGCAAGGCATAGTCATTGTTTTCTGGGTCATTGTTTTCGGGGTCGCCATAGCAGTTTGACTATGCGGCGATGAGTTGCTTTTGCAAAGCTCTTGAATCGGCAAGGGACTTCTCCCAGCCCTCTCTAGCTTTCACAAGTCCCTCACGGATCAAGAACTCAATCACGTCCTCAAGGCTTGGGTGGCAGTTAGGTCCGCCAACAGGGAAATGAAAATCCTCAGTTATGCCTCTGTTATGACCCACGAGGGCATTAAACCGGTCACCGATCTCTGATGCTCCATGGATGTGAAGGTGCGAGGCAGGAAAGTCGTTGTCCGGATCGTCGCCAAACTCATACCGAAGCCATGGCTTCATTGTTGACGCATCGCAAACAACGAAGTTACTGCGGTCAATTGCTAACAGTTCACCATCAGAGTTTTCTTCAAGCGTGTAGAGAATCTGTAACGACAATTGTGCTGGTGCCCGACCGATGGTCAAAGGGATGGGCTTGCCGTTGAGGTTGTCTTTAGTGACCTTGTAGCCGACAACGGCTTGACCTTCTTGATTCATTGTTGCGGACAGTCCGGGGCCGTTAATGATGGTCCCGTTCAAAACTCTTGCACGCTGAGCAACGAACTTGTTCACCTTTGCCTGCAATGCCTCCCGTTTACTTGCCAAGGAACTTCACCACCTGCCACGCCAAGCTGGCGTCCCATGGACACCAACGGCCAGTCTTGGCCTGTGCTTTGAGCTCCTCATATGTCAGCCCCACACTCTTGAGTGTGTTTTCTAGCGCGATCTGTTTCTCCTCCTCGGTCACTATGTGGTGAACCTCAACCGTGCCGTACTCGGTGTCCACCATTACACCCCGGTCACCCCCATGCGTCACCGGTTCGTCGGCCACTTTGGCTGTCGTCTGGTCCGATTCGGAGACAACGCTGTCGGGATCGACATCGGTTGCTACTGCGTCGGTTGCTATTGCTGCACTATCCATTTGGGTCTTCCTTCCGTGGCCAAAGCCTACCTTGTCACCCTATATCATTTCAGTGTAATTGACACAACCAACCTCGGCGGATAGGGAGCTTGCTAAAGGTCAACTCACGTTAGGAGCAGGGGCGAGCTTGGAAAACCTTAGATAGTTAGGGCGAAGTTGGAAAGTTTTTTTTCTGTGACGTTGAGCGGTAGCGAGAGACTGGGTAGAACTAACGAAAGAGTCGGGATGCAGGCTCGGAGCGTTAAGCCGCTCTGGAGCAGAAAAAGCCTTCCGACTGAGACCGAAACTTAGGTGAAGTAGGGGTTTTCGCCGGCGGTGTGGTCGGTGGCGTCAATGACGTCGGAAACTTCGGGGATGGCTTCGAGGATGGCTTGGCGTATGCCTTGAGACAGGGTTGCTTGGCTCATAGCGCAGCCCTGACACCCACCCCCCATCGTCACCACAACCTTGTCGTCTTCGACCTTGACGAGGCTGGCGTATCCGCCGTGTGATGCCAATGCTGGGTTGACTCGCATTTCAAGCAGCTGGTTGACCTTGTCTTCAACGCTGCCGGACAGCTCGAGAGTGCCCATGTCGCCTAAAGGGTTGGGACGATTGGGGTTGCGTATGACGAGTCCGCCGCCATTGGCACCAGACGATGGCATGTCAAGGGTTGCGCCGCGCAGCAGGGCGATGCTTGCTGCAGGGACGATGACGGTCAGCTCACCTGTTGTATGGATATGGTCGTCGGGGCCGGCTTCAGAAACCGGGTCTAGGCAGAGGTCGTATTGGTAGTCGATTCCGGCGACTCCGGTTATTTCAACGCGCAGGCCTAGAGCGTCAGCGTCTTCTTCTTTTTGACGGATTTCGAGAACGGCTGCTTTGGCAGCGTCGGTGACGATTAGGACTTCGCCGGCTGAGACTTCACCACCTCGGACTTCATTACCTATAACTTCTCCGGCGGATGGCGTTGAGATGTCGTCGCTCACCTGTTCAGTGGCAGTTGTGGGTTCGGCGGTGGCAACGTCTGACATGTGAGAGATGCTAACGACGTGGGTAACTTGCCCTTATGAATTCGAGTAGCACTTTTGAAATTGTCGGCGATGTTGGCGTGTTGAAGCTCGACGATGGCAAGGCCAACGCCCTTGGCTATGAGACCCTTGCGTCTATTGATGATGCCGTAGCTCAAGCCGCCGAAACCGCCAAAGCCTTTGTGATCGCAGGACGTGAGGGGTTGTTCAGCGCAGGCTTTGATTTGAAGGTGATCCAATCGGGTGGCAGTGCTGCTGCTGATCTTGCGTTGGCGGGCGCACGAACCGCGTTGAAGCTTTACGGTGCTTCGATTCCGGTGGTGGCGGCATGTACCGGGCACGCGGTGGCGATGGGTGCGATCTTGTTGTTATCTAGCGATGTTCGCATTGGTGCTGACATGGATGCCAAGATCGGGCTTCATGAGGTTTCTATCGGTATGCATATGCCGATTTTCGGATCGGAACTGGCACGTGATCGACTGGATCCTCGTTATCTAACCTCGTCGGTGTCGTTGGCGCAGTTGTATGACCCAGCCACAGCGGTCAAGGTTGGCTATTTGGATGAAGTGGTGTCAGCGGGCGATGTGGAGAAGGTGGCGCTAGAGCGGGCGCAGGAGTTAGCGGATTATTTGACGCCGTCGGCGTTTGCGGCGACTCGAAAGAACATGCGTGGGGCGACGATTGAGCACATTTCCAGCACGCTTGAGGCCGACCTGAAGGGGTTCGAGGTTCGAGACGAATAGTTGACGAATAGTTACAGACGCCAAGGAACCAACAAGATTTCACAGACAGATTTATTCACGGACAGATTTAACCGTCACAAATGAATGAAGTTCGCTATGACGCTGTGCTGTTGTTGTCGTTTGGTGGTCCTGAAGGGCCCGATGATGTTTGGCCTTTTCTTGAAGGCATCGCTAAGGGTCGGGGCATACCCGTTGAGCGACTTGAGAAGGTTGCTGAGCAGTATTTGAACTTCGGAGGAGTTAGCCCGCTCAATGAGCAGTGCAGACGTTTGCAGGCAGGGCTGCGAGCTGAGCTACAGGGTCGAGAGGTTGAGCTGCCGGTCTGGTGGGCGAATCTGAACTGGACACCTTTTGTGGACGATGTCGTTGCTGAGATGACCGCGACAGGACACCGGCGTGCGCTTGTGGTTACTACCTCGGCGTATTCGTCGTATTCGAGTTGTCACAAATACTTGGACGCTCTCGAAGGAGCACGAGCCGCGGTCAACTCAGACGCTGTTGTCTTGGACAAGGTTCGGCAGTACTACAACCACCCTATGTTTGTGGAGGCCTTTGCCGATGCGTGTGCCACGGCCCGAGATGAACTAGTTGACTCTGGTATTGATGCTGAGCGGGTGCATTTGGCGGCTACGGCGCATTCGCTGCCGGTTTTGATGGCAAGCGGCTGCGACTATGAACGACAACTGCGCCAAACCGCTCAGCTTGTCGCTGAGCTGAGCGGGTTCAAGCATTGGAGCTTGGCATGGCAGAGTCGTAGTGGACCGCCGAGCGTTCCTTGGCTAGAGCCCGACATTAACGACCATTTAAGGACATTTGAGAAGGGCACGGCAGTAGTGCTCGCGCCGATAGGGTTCACGACCGACAATATGGAGGTAATCCAAGACCTTGATGTTGCGGCAGCAGCCACTGCTCAAGATGTCGGCGTTCAAATCGCTCGAGCCGTTTCTCCGGGCACTAAGCCCGATCCTCGTTTCGTCACAATGCTCGCAGATCTTGTCGTCGAACGTATTGTTCCGAACGCTGCCCGTCCTGTTGTCGGTGATTTACCTCCTGCGCTGGACGTCTGCGCTAAAGATTGCTGCCCTGCTAGTTAGGACTAGCGACGAGTCAACTCAGCGTTCCCCAGCAGTGTCGTGCACCTTGGGTGGTCAGAGCGCACGAATTCGAGGTATAGGTTGAAATAGTTTTAAAGAATCCATCGGGCGAGTCGGTTTGCCCGTTGTCGTTGAGTCCCCAGCAGCGGATCTCTCCATTTGTTTTAATTCCGCAACTATGTTGCACGCCGACCGAGAGCGCTGTGAAGGTTTCGCCATCTGTACTGGTCTCACCATATAGATCGTTACCCCAACAGCGCACAGTGTTATCAAGTTTGATAGCACACCCGTGAGCACCGGAAATCGATATCGCCTTTGCCTTATCGTTCGGCTTTTGACTAACAGACGGGGTGTTGTCGCCCCAGCAAGCAATTTCACTGTCTGTTGTCGCTATTGCGCAACCGCTTATCTGGCCTAAAGACACCGAATTGTGATTGTTTGATGGAATACCGCTTTGAAGGATTGGGGCTCCCCAACAATGGATTTCGCCATTGGTTTTGATTCCGCAACTAGCGTGAAATCCGAGGGCTAAGTCTTTGAACATTCCGTCTGGATCAGTTGACTCGCCAACCAGGTTGCTTCCCCAACATGTGACGGTGTTGTCCATTTTGATTGCGCACGCATGATAGCTACCCGCGGCGATGGTTTTGAAGTTTGTGCCAGTGGACTTGTTAGTTTGCCCACTGCTGTTGTCGCCTTCACATTCGATTGCGCCTTGGGCGTTGATCGCGCACCAGAAGCCATTACCGACTGCGATGTCTTGATAACCGGTTGGCGCTGGTATTTCGTTGAAGACAATAGTGACGATGGCGTTCCATGGCGAGGTGTCGGTTTCATAGCCAATCGCCACAGCCCAACCAGGCAAGGCTGTGCCTTCAGGCACTGAGTACATGAGCCGCTGCTGGTTGGCGTCCCATGTTGTGGTACCCACCTTTGGTGCGTATTTGATGGTTACGTTGCTGCAGGTCGTGACACATTCATCATTTGCCAAAACATCCATAACCACTTCTAGAGCCTCTAACCCGACACGATCCACGTAATAAAATTCGTGACGCAACATGTCACCGGTTTCTTGAGCTACCGGCACTTCTTGAGGAATCGGATCGGCTTGTGGTGCTGGATCGTCCTGAACAACAGGATTTTCTTGCGGAACTGGTGTCGGAACAGGATCAGCTTGCGAGACAGACACTGGCTCAACTGACGACGCTGCCCCTACCATTTTCGGCTCAACCACTTCCGACACAGTCAAGCCGCGCACCAAAAACGCTGCCATCTGAGCTTGTGTCACCGTGTCATCAGGACAAAATCGTGACCCGTCGCCACAACCTTGGGTAATCCCAAGCTCAGCAGCACGCTCAATATAGGCAACATATGGATGATCGTCGCCAACATCGGCAAATCGTCGCACCGACCCCGGCTCAACGCCATTATCTATATTTTGGACTATCCATGTCACCGCTAACCACCGCGGCGCAGCTCTGTCAACTAG
>JAAXHB010000041.1 GCA_012271125.1 Actinomycetota bacterium
CGCGCAGGTAGTAGAGCTTGGCGCGGCGCACTTGGCCCTTGGCGATGGGTTCGATTTGTTCGATGACGGGGGTGTGGACGGGGAATGTGCGTTCGACGCCGACGCCGAAGCTGACTTTGCGCACGGTGAAGGTTTCGCGGATGCCGCTGCCTTGGCGGCGGATGACGACGCCTTGGAATGCTTGCGTGCGGGAGCGGTTGCCTTCGATGACTTTGACATGGACTCGGACGGTGTCGCCGGGTTCGAATGCGGGGATGTCGGACCGCAAGCTCTGCGCGTCAATGAAATCTGTTGGGTTCATCGCGGTCTCCGTAGTGCGGGGCGGCGGCGGTGCTTGAGCGGCTATGTGCCGGGCTCAAGGCCGGGGTAACGGGCAGTCTAGAGCTGTGTGGGTGGGTTTTGTTCGCCGAACTCTTCAAGCAGGGCGGCTTCTTCGAGCGTTATGCCGCCACGGGATTTTATTAGGTCTGGGCGGTGGTTCAAGGTTGTGCGTATGGCTTGGGCTTTGCGCCATTTTTTGACTTGTTCGTGGTTGCCTGAGCGAAGAATTTCGGGGACTTGCCAGTCGCGGAACTCAGCAGGGCGGGTGTATTGAGGGTATTCGAGCAATCCATCTGAGAAGGATTCGTCTTCGGTTGAGTCTTCGTTACCTAAGACGCCTTCTATAAGGCGTCCGACGGCTTCAAGGACAAGCAGCGCGGGGACTTCACCTCCTGCGAGGACAACGTCGCCGACGGAGACTTCGTCGTCAATCAAGTGTTCGCGGATGCGTTCGTCGATGCCTTCATAGCGACCGCACAACAGGGAAAAGCCGTCTGTGGTGGCGAGGTCTTGTGCCATCTTCTGGTTGAACTGACGACCTGCTGGGGTCAGGTAAATCAGTGGCCTTGGCGGGTTGGTTGCCTCGACTGCTGCGAAAACCGGTTCGGGTTTCATGACCATGCCTGCGCCGCCTCCGAAAGGGGCGTCGTCGACTGTGCGGTGTGTGTCTGTAGTCGATTCTCTAATGTCGTGAATTTTGAGGTCGAGCACCCCGGCCTGCCGACCTCGTCCTATGACAGATATTGATGTTGCCTGATTGATTAGTTCCGGAAAAATCGTAAACACATCTATTCGCACGACAGAAGACCTTCGGGTGTGTTGACGTGGATTTGGTCTGCTGTGGTGGTGATGAAGTGGGTTGGGATGAGGTCTCCGTTGACGAGTTCGAGAAGGTCGCTTGCTGGGTTGGCGACGATGGCGACAACTTCGCCATGGTTGGTGCCGTGCTGGTCGATGACGTCTTTGCCGATTAGGTCGTGAGCCCAGAGCTCGTCGGGGTCGTCAATGGGTTCGGCCCGAAGCAGCATGCCATTGAGCGCCTCTGCTGAGGTGCGGTCTTTGATGGATTCGAAAGTGACGATGTGCTTTTTGGCGTGAGTTCGATGCGACGTGACTCGCAGGACACCTGCATCGCAGTGCAGCTCAGCACCAGGGGTGACACGCTCGGTGCGGTTAGTTAGAAGGGTGACTGAAACCTCACCGCGCAAGCCAACGGCTCGTCCGATGCGTCCAACCTCAAGCACCGTCCAACTTCAAGCACCCTTGCGGGTGAGTGTTAGTCGACGAAGTCGAGCTGGATTTCGGTGCCGTCTTTGGAGCCGGCGGCACGAACCACTGTGCGGATGGATTGTGCCACCCGTCCACGGCGTCCGATGACACGGCCTAGCTCGCCGTCGGCGACCCGCACCTCGATGTGCACGACGCCGTCCTCTGCGGGGACTTCGTCGACACGCACCGCCTCCTTGTCGTCCACAATGCTCGACACGATGTAGTGCGTCATTGCGGCAGCTGTTGGGGCTTCTTCACTCATGGCTATTCGCTCTTTTCTTCGTTGGCAGCGTCATCATCGGCTGCATCATTGTCGACTGGGTCGTCTTCGGCTGAATCTTCTGCCTCAGCAGATTCTGGTTCTTCAGATTCGTCAGCGGTTTCCTCAGGCTCGGCTGGGGTTTCCTCAGCAGCTTCTTCGGGCTCGGCGGATTCAGCAACAGTTTCGTCGGGTGCCTCTTCTGGCTCGTCGGTGGAAGTTTCTTCTTCGACAGGTGTCTCGGCTGCTGGTTCCTCAGCAGGAGCATCGTCGCCGGCATCGTTGGAGATGTCGTCAGCAGTAGATGTTTCAGCAGCTGCGACTTCCTCAGCAGCTTTGGCAGCAGCTGCAGCTCTTGCTTTCTTGCTACCGGTCTTTTTGGGCCAGGGCTTGAACTCGGGGCCGCCGAAGTCGTCCCAAGCACCGCTGAGACGCAGCAGCTTCTCGACCCGCTCAGTTGGCTGTGCGCCATGACGGAGCCAGTGCACTGCACGCTCGTTGTCGATGCGGATCACAGACGGCTCTTGACGTGGCTCGTAGAAGCCGATGATCTCAATGAAGCGGCCGTTGCGGGGCGAGCGCGAGTCGGCAGCCACGACGCGATAAGTCGGCTGCTTTTTCTTACCCACCCGCACGAGGCGGAGCTTTACTGCCACGTTTTGTCTCTTTCCTGTTGATGCCTAAACGCAGCCCGTAACTCTAAAGCCACTGCGCTCAATTCGCGCCTCTGGTAGCGGGGATTAAGGAAAGGTAGTGAGCGGGGGAAAGCGGGGTAGGTAGTCGATGCGGTAGATGTCGTCGGCTAGTTAAAGGTAGGGGTGCCCCAGCATTGTCGTAAGCCGTCGGTGGTGATGGCACACGAAGCATGTTTTCCTAGGGCAAGAGTGCGGAAAGTTCCCTGTGGTGAGTTTCTTTGCTGTTCGTTGTTGCGCCCCCAGCAGAAAATGGTGCTATCGGTTTTTATGCCGCAGCTATGCGCTCGCCCAACCGCGATCTCCTTATACGAATCGCCCTGATCGGCTGAGCGTCCGTTGGAGCTTGTGCCCCAACAATCCACTGTTTGATCTGTCTTGATTGCGCAGCCATGTGATGACCCTATTGACAAGGATGTGAACTTGCCCGCCGGGGGTGTGCTTTTTCCATCTTGGTCATGACCCCAGCAGGCCAAGTCACCGTCGGTTTCGATCACACATACCGAAAAGAGCCCAACGCTCACCGAGTTGTACGGACCAGGGGGCAGAGCAAGCAACCCATATACGTCATCTCCCCAACAGGACAACATGTTGTCGGTGCTGAGGCCACAACTTAAGTCTTCGCCAGCGCTAACCATGTTGAAGCTTCCGCTCGGGTCTGTCGACTGGCCTACGTCATTTTTCCCCCAACATTTAACAGCACCACCGCTCCTGCGGGCGCATGAATGCGAGACTCCCGAAGACACTTCAACAAAGTCGCTGCCGGATGGTTTGTTGGTTTGCCCCTGGTCATTTTCGCCTTCGCATTCGATTGCTCCTTGGGCGTTGATCGCGCACCAGAAGCCATCACCGACTGCGATGTCTTGGTAGCCGGTTGGCGATGTGTCTGGTATCTCGTTGATCACGATTGTCACGATGGCATTCCACGGTGAAGAATCGGTTTCATAACCAAACGCCACACTCCAACTCGGCAAAACTGTGCCTTGCGGTACTGAATACACCAGCTGTCCGGCATCCCAAGTCGTAGTGCCCACTTTCGGTGCGTATTTGATGCTCACGTTGCTGCAGGTCGTAACACAGTCATCATTCGCCAAAACATCCATAACCACTTCCAGAGCCTCTAACCCGACACGATCCACGTAATAAAATTCGTGACGCAACATGTCGCCGGTTTGCTGAACAACAGGCACTTCTTGGGGAACCGGATCATCTTGTGGCACAGGATCGTCTTGAACAACGGGCTTTTCTTGCGGAACCGGATCATCTTGTGAGACACTCACCGGCTGGACTAACGACACAGTTACAACCATTTCGGGCCCAACCACTTCCGACACAGTCAAGCTACGCACCAAAAACGCTGCCATCTGCGGATGTGTCACTGGGTCATTTGGACAAAACCGTGTCCCGTCGCCGCAACCTTGGGTTATCCCAAGCTCCGCCGCACGTTCTATATAAGCAACGTACGGATGATCGTCGCCAACGTCGTCGAATCGGCGCACCGACATCGGCGTCGGCTCCGCGCCGTTATCTACATTGTGGACTATCCAGGCCACCGCTAACCACCGCGGCGCAGCCCTATCAACTAGTCCTTGGGCACAGACCTCAACCTCATCAACACACTCAATAAGGTCCTCGACAGGAGAATTAGCTAATTGCCCCCCCCCCGCGAGCCTCCTGCGCCCCAGCGGGCACCACAACCCCAGCAGCCATAACCACCGCCAAGACCACAGATTTCAAACTTCCAACCATCCTCTTACGCTACCCCAGCTCTGTGGGAACTTGAGGTAGGGGGTTAGTCGCGAGAAGTGACACCCCAGCAGATCATGTTGTTGTCGCTGGTGAGAGCGCAAGTGTGCTGTGATCCAGCTACCACTGAGACATAACTCGATCCGCTGGGCGGGGTGGCTTTGCCGTAGGAGTTGTCGCCCCAGCATTTAATGGTGCCATCAGTTTTTACAGCACAGGTGTGAGTGAAGCCGGCTGCGACTGTTTGGAAGTTCGCGCCTGAAAAGTCAGTATCAGAAGGAGTTGGTGCTTGGCCGTTGCCATTATCTCCCCAACATTTGAGGAGACCGGCCTCAGTTATGCCGCAGCTGTGTCGAACACCCGAATCAAGTGCTACATATGTGTCTTCTATTACCGACAGTCTTCCATAATTGCCGGTATCCAAACCCCAACATCTAGGTGTCTTATCGGTCTCAATGCCACAGCTGTGAATATCGCCAGATGAGATGTAGTTAAAGGTGACACCAGCCGGCGGCGATGTCTTGTTACCTGATTCGCCCCAGCAATTTACGTTGCCTGCTGAGTCCAGTCTGCACGAAAAATTCGGACCGGCTGAGACTTGTTGAAAGTTGCCTGAATGATCGGCGTCTTGTCCGTAGGAGTTGTCGCCCCAGCAGACCACGTCGCCGTCTGTTTCGACACCACACCCATGTGACATTGACACAGCCAATTGTTGTAATGCCCCTGAAGGTGCCGTCGCTTCGTTGTCGGTATTGCTGCCCCAACATTTAACGGTGTTGTTTGTGGAGGTAGTGCTTGACACAATCCCACAAGTGAGGTGTCCGCTTGCGGCTATGGCCTTGAAAGACACATCAGGTACAGCAACTTGACCGTTAAACACTCCACCCCAGCACCGCCGCAATCCATTTACTGATAACGCGCACGACGACTGCTGATAAGACACAACCGAGCCGAAAGTTCCTTGCGGCGCATTAGCAACGAAAGTGTTATTTCCCCAACATTTGATTGTGTTGTCCGTTTTGCGCCCACATGAGTACCGCTCGCCTGCACTTACCTCCACAAACTTGTCGCTGTCAGGTGGGTCATTGGCTTTCCCATCCTCGCTGCCGCCCCAGCACTCCACCGTTTCATCGGATTTCACCGCACAAGCATGGGTCAAGCCAACATCAAGAGCTGTAAACGCACCTTCCGGTTCGGTTTGGAGATTGTCGGCATTGTCGCCCCAACAAATCAGATCGCCATCGGCTTCTATAGCACACGCCGCAAGAAAGCCCACACTCACCGCTTTATGCGCGCCCGATGGTGCATTATTGCGCACACCCAATGCGTTGCTCCCCCAGCAACTCAAATCAAAATTGGTCTTTACCCCGCAGCTGAGATTAGAACCCGCATCAACCGTGCGAAAAGTGGTGCTACCCCGATCAGCTGACTCGCCTTGACTGTTCGCACCCCAGCATTTGACCGTGTCATCGGACTTACGGGCACATGAATGAGCCACTCCTGACGAAATATCCACAAAGTCAGTATCAGACGGGATGTTGTTGCCGGTCAAAAGGCTGTTCCCGTAACACTCAATGGCATCTTTAGCGTTTATGCCGCACCAGAAATCGCTGCCTACTGAAACCTTCTTATAAGCCTTGTTGACTGTGATATTGACGGTGACTGTTGCTGATGCGTTGGAGTTGGCGGTTTCATATTCAAACATTGCCTGAGCGGGGACATCATCGATGTCGTAAATGTCATAGGTGAACAGGCGTGTGGTGGCGTCGTAGGTGACATTGCCAACGCCGGGTTGGTCGGTGACTTGAACTCCTTGGCAGGTGGGGTCACATGACGCTCCCTGGATGACGTCAAAGTCGTGGCTGAAGTTATCGATGTCAAAGTGGTCGATGTCGTAGGTCTTGTCTATGAGAGTGTCGACCGGCTGAGGTGGAGTAACCGGTTGTTGAGTATTAGTGATTCTTATGGTGACGGTGGCATCTGCGACCGAGTTGTCGGTGGCGTAGTCAAAGCTCAACGACGACGGTGTCGGCGTGCCTTGTGACACTGTGAAGATGATCCGGTTTGTGACCCATCGGGCACTGCCAACAGACGGATCACGAGTGACGACGACGTTTTGACAACCGGCGTCACACCAGTCGCCGTTGAGGACATCTATCGCCGCGTCTATCTCCGCAACACCTGCTCTTTCGATGACGACTAGATCATTGACAAGGCGATCCATCGGCGGCGCCGGCAAGGTCGTGGTAGTAGTGGTGGTTGTGGTCGTAGCTGGTCGCCGCACCGGAATAGCCGTCGAACGTGACGTTGTGGTTGTGGCAATGACTTCAACTCGATCAACAACAACCGAACCTCGTGCTGCTTGACCGCGGGTCAGCATTGTGCGCAGCTGGCGTTGCGTGATCGTCGCGGTGTCGCAGTAGTTGGATCCGTCGTCGCAACCGATGGTGATCCCCGCAGCAGCTATTGCTGCTATCTCATCGGCGAAACGATGCCCAGCGTCAATGTCGTCAAAGGTAGGTCTCGCTGCTGGCACGGGCAAGTCAAATCCTCGCACTAAAAACGCAGCCATCTGCCCACGAGTCACCGTGTCATTTGGACAAAACCGTGACCCGTCGCCACAGCCAAGGGTGACACCAAGCTCAGCAGCACGTTCTATATAGGCAACATATGGATGGTCGTCGCCGATGTCGGCAAATCGACGTACTGACCTCTGTGTCGGTTCAATGCCGTTTTCTACAACCTGGACTATCCAAACCGCCGCCAACCACCGCGGCGCAGCCTCACCATCACTTATTCCCTGGGCACAAACCTCGCCATCACATACAAGATCGATGGAGGCAAGATCGATGGAGGCAAGGTCTAAAGCAGCTGAATTAGCTAATTGCCCCCCCCCGCGAGCCTCCTGCGCCCCAGCGGGCACCACAACCCCAGCAGCCATAACCACCGCCAAGACCACAGAACGAATCAATCGCAACATGCCTTCCACTATACGCCCACCCATCGCATCTCCTCAAATCCGCCAATGCTTCCAGGCGACCACAGTTGATCTGTCGAACCACAAACCTTCGTGTTCATACCCAGGTGTTCGTTTCAGCAAGTGCTACCTCGCGCATTTTGCGCATCACTAATATCAACTGCTGTTCATAGTGCATCTGGTTGAACCGATTGATTGCATCTTGCCAACCAGACCGAGCTTTCACCAGCTCTTCAACTATCGGCAACTCAAGAACATGTGCGGCGCTTGGCGGAAAGAACTCCCCACCAACAGGCACGTGCCACTTAGACAACCTCCTCTTGGGTTGACCAGCTTTGCGCAGCACAGCGTCAACAGCCTCAGAGCGAGCATTCAAATGCACATGCGCAACCGGATAACCATTTGTACTGTCACGATCGAAGTCATAAGCAACAATTCTGTCAGCGTCGTGCAGTTGCAGCTCGAGAAGGCTTTTTACAGGTTCAAGAGTTTTACCTACCTCGTCTAAATCAAAGGTATACAGCAACCACATATCAAGAACTGGCTTGGCACCACGAAACCGCAGCGGAACCGGCAATCCTTTTCGACGAGTTGCGCTGAGTTGATAACCAACCCGAGCGAGATTGTCAAGGCCTACAAACGCTCCAAGACGGACACCGTCTGTGACGGTCTGATTTAATAGGCGGTTAAGTGCTTTAGCAAATTGAAGAGCTAGTTCAAGCAACCGATCATTTCTACTCTGGAACATGATCTGCCACCACGAACCAGGTTCTATGGGCATCAGGAGAGTCAAAATCACCCCGTGCAGCCTGGTCACGAAGTTCTTCCCACGTGTACCCAGAGTTCCGAAGCTCGTTCTCGATAGAAGCTTTTGTTTCCTCCTCGTTAAGAATCACAACATCGGGGTTATTGGCGTACTTAATTTTAAGTCGCTCCAGTTCTGCGTTTCGTGCAGCTTTTTCCTCAGCAGTTCTAGGCACGCTGTTACGACGAACTGGCCTACCAACATCTTCATCCACGCCAACGACGCTAACTGCTACGCCACCATCGTCATTCGCTACAACTTCGGTGACCTCCGTAGCACTACTTTCAACTAACGCTTTTGATGACATTTTGACCGCCTTTCTGCCTGCTTTCGCAAAGCATCCACAAGACCTGAGCGCATTGCTCAAGCTCACCCGTTTAATAACCATACCACCTTACAAGCAATTTCAATGCATCTAACTATCGGGTATTGGTGGGTCTCTAGGGTGAGATGACGGGGGCGATACCGAGGGTGATGTAGGTGGCCATTGGGAAATAGGGGATGTTTCGCTCGACGAACCCTGGGGTGGCGGTGTCGCCTCTATCGACAAGAGCTACTGCGGCGACGACTTGAGCGCCGGTTTCGGCGACAACATCTAGAGCCTTGAACGTTGAACCGCCGGTGGTGACGACGTCTTCAACCATCAAAACTCGATCTCCAGCACCAAGACTTGCACCTTCGATCAGCTTGCGTGTGCCACGATTCTTGGGCTCCTTGCGCACCACGAACCAACGACAACCATTGACAACAGCAATTGCAGCGGACATGGCATCGGCACCCATGGTCATTCCTCCGGCAGCGTCGAACTCGATGTCGACCTCGGCGATGGTTGCAGTCATGGCTTGGGCTGCCAACAGCAGGTCTGGACCCGATTGAAGAGCTTCTTTGCCGTCGATGAAGTCTTGCGACATTGCCCCTGACGCCAGTTGCACCGGCTTATCTAGGCGGCGCAAACCCTTTGTCTTGAGAACGTTGAGAAGTTGTTCACGCAACTCAGTCGCTGGAGGAAGTGGAGCTGGCGACGTCACGAAAGCAAATCTACGCGACTAGCTCTCAGGAGTCAGGTGGATTGGTACGAAGGGTTAGCTCCAGGGGTAGGGGGAGTTGCTGACCGGATGCAAGTCGCCGGTGGCATAACGCCCATAGCTGAAAGGCGCGAGCAACGCCTGAGGCTTGTCCATTAGCTCCCCAGCTACCAGAGCACCGACGCCGATCATCTTGTAACCATGATTGGAATCGGCGATCACATAAACGTTGTCGCAAAACCAATCAAACACCGGAAAGTTGTCAGGCGTGAACGCACCGATCCCCCCGGACGGCTCGTGGCTGATCAGATGCGCCTTGCCTTCGAAACGTTTCTGGCAATGCGCTAGCGCCGCGGTCCAGGTCCGGTGAAACTCTGCGCCGACCACAAAGTCGGGCGAGTCGGGACCATACGGGTCAACGGCTACCTCGTTCACAGGTTTGTCGACTACCCAAGGCATGTAGCCGCCCTGAACACCGCCGAAGTTGAAGTCTGGCTTGTAGTAAATACCCCAGGGTTCTTCGGTGACCAGACCGTCGGCGTCATACAACGGCGCGTCGGTGTCGATATGAATAACCGGCGGCATCTCGCCGTTGTTGTCAACTAGGTAGCCGGGGTCAACCTCAAGAGTTCCTTCCTGTAGACACAGAAATCGCCAAGTGTCCATCGTGTGGACTTGGCCGTCGCTATTTGCTTCTTTTTTGGCGCTATTTGCTTCTTTTTTGGCCGACACGTCAGTCGTTACCGGTAAGTCCAGCATTGCCCAAATACTTGGCACCCAGGGTCCGACCGCTACCACAACCTGCTCACACGACACCGGCCCCTGGTCGGTCTCTACAGCAGTCACCGCGCCGGATGCGTCTTTGCTGAATCCGGTCACGCTCACTCCAGTAGCAATCGCCACGCCCTCGGCTTCTGCCTTGCCTAACAACCCCTTGAGCGACGCCATGTTGTTGGCGTAACCGCCACGATGCTCGTGCAACACGCTGGTGATGTTTTGCGCCTGCCAGTCATCGAAAATGCCGACCATGTAATCCCGAGAGGCAGCCTCGCCTTCAACAAACGTGGACGAATAACCGATGGCTTGTTGTTGTTCGTAGATGCTGACGACATCGGCTCGCATAGCTTCGTGGCTGATCTGCATGTAGCCAACCGGATGATATGAAAACGCCTCTGGATCGGAGTCCCAAACATCTACAGAATGCGCCATCAGCTCACGCATCGCCGGCTGGAAATAGTTGTTACGAATCACCCCACAAGCGATGCCTGATGCGCCGGCACCAACTCCGGATTTGTCGATGACGACAATGTCGGCACCGCTGCCCTGCCCGGAGACACGCAAGTCACGGGCAAGGTGCCAAGCAGTGGACAACCCGTGAATGCCCGCACCGATAATCACATAGCGAGCTGAAGAAACAAAACTCATAAGCAGTTCAAGGGCACAAGTGACGGTAATAACAACGGATCTAGAGGAACAACGTACCTAGTGGAACAACGGAACTAGGGGAACAACGGCGTTAGTGGCCGGCGGGGGCTTCCCAGCCTTCAAGGATTGGCTGCTTCCAGTCCTCGCCGACGATCTTAGAGTCCTCCACCCAGGGGCCAAGCTCGGCCTGAGGGAACTTGCAGTGAATGTCTTTGAGAGCGATGCCGTAAGAGTTGCCATCTTGAAGATGCTTCACCAGAACCTTGCGGGCAATCTCATCTTCGCGTCCGGCTGGAATATCGAAATAAATCTTGATGAACGAGTTCGAATAGCGGTCAAACACCGCCGGCACGCCGTCTTCAGATAGCAAAGTGATGTCCTCAAGCCAGTTGATGTCAGGCCCTGGAGTGGCAGCGAGCAGGTCGATGTCTTCCACTAACGACATGTCCTCTTGGTAGGCGAAACGCTTGCCGGCCAGGACTTCTGCATCGATGGCAACGGTTCGGGTTTCGCGTGGGTTTTCGCCGCTGCTTGCACCCATGTCTACAGGCCTCCCTCGGTTACGTGCTTTTCTAACATCTCGCGGATTTCATCCAAGGTGTTCTGCTCGGTGACACCCGGAACGTAAGTTGTGCCGGCCAAAGGAACCTTCGCCATCGCTGCGGCTTCGGTAGTCAACGCAGCCAAATCCTCGGGCTCCAGAGAGTGGATGTCGGTTTTGCCACACGCTCGAGCGAGCATCTGCACTTCCATCGTCAAGGTGATCAAAAAGTTGTATACCCGCAACGCGGCTTCGTCCACGTCGAGACGTTTGCGCAGCTCCACGTCTTGCGTTGCCACACCCACCGGACAGCGTCCTGTATGACAGTGGTAGCACTCACCGGCAGGCACGCCGATAGTTCCTTCATAGTCGGTGATGCCGGGGATTTCCTTGTTGCAGTTCAACGCCATCAGCGCGGCGGTGCCAAGCGCTACCGCATCAGCACCCAAGGCGATGCACTTGGCGACGTCGCCACCGTTGCGAATACCGCCGGCAACAACCAAGTCAACCTCATCGGCGAGCCCGACATCTTCCAACGCTCGTCGAGCCTCAGGAATCGCCGCCATCAAGGGAATGCCGGTTTCCTCAGTCGCGAGGTGCGGGCCAGCGCCGGTTCCGCCTTCGGCACCGTCCAAATAGATGATGTCAGGACCGCATTTGGCAGCCATGCGGACATCGTCATAAACACGAGCCGAGCCCAACTTGAGCTGAATTGGAATCTGATAGTCAGTGGCCTCGCGGATTTCTTGCACCTTCAACGACAGGTCGTCGGGTCCGAGCCAGTCAGGATGACGTGCCGGAGATCGTTGATCGATCCCCGCGGGCAGCGAACGCATCTCGGCGACCTGTTCGGTGACTTTTTGCCCCATCAAGTGCCCGCCGAGACCAACCTTGCAGCCCTGGCCAATAAAAAACTCAACCGCATCGGCGAGCATCAAGTGATGCGGGTTGAACCCGTAGCGGCTCTGGATGATCTGGTAATACCACTTGGTGGATAGGTCACGCTCAGGGGGAATCATCCCGCCTTCGCCTGAGCAAGTCGCCGTGCCAGCCATCGACGCACCCTTAGCAAGTGCCATCTTCGCCTCAAGCGACAGAGCGCCGAAGCTCATGCCGGTGATGTAGACGGGAATGTCTAACTCGAGGGGTTTTTTAGCGAAGCGAGCACCGAGCACGGTTTTGGTTTCACACTTCTCTCGGTAGCCCTCGATCACAAAACGTGTAAGCGTGCCGGGCAAAAACACCAGCTCATCCCAGTGCGGAATCTTCTTAAAGATTGAAAAGCCGCGCATGCGATAGCGACCCAGCTCAGACTTGACATGTATGTCGTTTATGACCTCAGGCGTGAAGATTCGGCTCTGGCCCAAGACGTCGGTGCGCTTGTTTACTTCATGGGTGTCGGGTAAATCGTTTGGCACTGGCTTCTCCTAGATGACGAGCTTGCGCTCGGACGGCTCAAGGGCGTCATAGTTGTGCAGCTGCTTACCGCAAATAAACTTCTCAAAACTCGGCGGGCTGCCCAGCCCGTGTAACGAGAACTTGCGCTCGATCAGTTCGGTATCGGCATCGGTCCATTCACCGGGCACACAGTCCACGCCGAGAGAAGCAACCTTGCCGGCGACATAAATCGCGCCGTCATACATGGAATCGCCCAGATTCTCGCCGGCGTTGCCGCAGATGATTTGACGACCTCGCTGCATCATGAAACCGGTGTTGATGCCGACGTCGCCGCCGACAATGATCGTGCCGCCCTTTTGATCGATGCCGGTGCGAGCACCGACGTCGCCTTTGATGATGAGATCACCGCCACGAATCGCCGCACCTGTCAGCGACCCGGCACTGCGCTCAACAACCAAAACGCCCGACATCATGTTCTCCGCCACAGACCAGCCGACACGCCCATCGATGGTCACCTCAGGACCGTCGATAAGCCCGCAGGCGAACCAGCCGGGGCTGCCCTCAAAATGAATTTGACAACGCGCCAGAATCCCGACAGCTAAGGAATGCTTGGAGGCTGGGTTGACGATGGTGACATCGTCGACGCCTTCGTGATAAATGAGATGGCGCAATGCCATATTGATCTGACGAATCGTGAGAGCACCAGCATCGAAACGAGCGGCAGAACCATCACGTTCGATGTTGGTTGGCAGCTCAGCATCGGGCTCGACAAGGCCGCGGGCGTCGTATTTGATGCCCGTAGCAGAACCTACACCTGCCATACAAGCACCTCACGCTCATAAGGGTCACGGGTCTCCACCTCACGCTTGACCAGCGAACGGATTGCCACTTCCTCGGTCGCCACCGCAACCAGCTCATCGGACTCGAATAACACCAACGGCTTGGCAGCCATCTCGTCTTTGGCAACGCCAAGCTCGTTGCCGGTCACGCACACATAGGTGAACACCCCGTCAAAATCATCGAGGCTGGCCTTCATCGCCGTCTCTAACGACATCCCCGACGACATCTGCTCAGCCAAATACACCGCGATGATCTCCGAATCGCACTCACTTTGGAACCGCTGCCCAGCCTGCTCAAGCCGACGACGCCACTGGTGATAGTTCGTCAACTGCCCATTGTGAACAACAGCCACATCAGCGAACGGATACGCCCAATACGGATGAGCACTCGCCAAATCCACCTCAGACTCAGTCGCCATACGCACATGGCCAAGACCATGCGTCCCACGAAACGAATTCAGCCCATACATGCCGCTGACAGTGTTGGCGTCGCCGAGGTCCTTGATGATCTCCAGAGAGTTGCCCAAAGACAGCACCTCGCAACCGGGGACATCTTCCAAATAATCCGCCAACGGCTTGAGCTCGCCGCTATATCGAATCGACGCACGAAACGCATAGCCGGTGTCGCTGGTAATCGTGTCCACCTCGGCACCGATCTTCGCGAGACGGCTCTCGATCTCATTACGGTTGCGTTCAAGACGCTCAGCCATGCCAAATCCGGAACTCTTCGCCGGCTCGGCCAGAACGAATCGCACCACAACCATGTCATCGGCAGGCCCATACACGGCATAACCGGTGGAGTCCGGGCCACGATGCTTCATGGACTGCAACATGGCAGTCAGCTCAGCGCCCACGTCGGCGGCACCGTCACGATGAATGATTCCAGCAATTCCACACATTGTTTGACTCCTCCTTACTCCTTATATAAATAACGAATATAAATGACGACAACTACGTCAGAAATTTATGACGATGATTGCGGCAACGACGACGACATCTCCTATAACAACAACTCCGACAACATCTACGACAAACGACGACGCCTACGGCAGCACGTCTAAATATTCGGCGATGTCCCAATCCGACACGGTGTGCAAGAACCGCTCCCATTCGTCGTTCTTGTAATGCATGAACACCTTGTACATCTCGCCGACCAATGCATCCTTGACGACATCGTCGTTGCGCAATGCCTCAAGCGCCTCGCCTAGCGTCAACGGAATCTTCGAGACATCCTTGCCAGCCTCCATCGCCTCATAAATATTGCGCTCCTCAGGCTCGCCCGGGTCCAAAGCACGGTCCAAGCCGTCGTCCATTGCCTTCAACAGCCCGGCGAACGACAAATACGGGTTCACCGAACTATCCACCGAGCGATACTCAAACCGCCCCGGCGCGCTGACTCGCAACGCCGTCGTGCGGTTCTGAAAACCCCAGTCGGCAAACACCGGTGCCCAAAAACCCGTGTCCCAGAGCCGCCGATACGAGTTCACCGTCGGCGAAGTCAGACACGTCAACGCCCGCACATGCTCCAAAATCCCACCAATCGCCTTAAGCCCAACCGGACCCGGCAGCTGCGGATTGTCGCCCTCAGGCAAGAACTTGTTGTTCCCGTCGGCGTCCCACAGCGAAATGTTGTGATGGCACCCATTGGCCGACACACCCATAAAAGGCTTGGGCATAAAGCAAGGAAACGCCCCCAACTCACGCCCAACCTGCTTGCACACCTGACGATACGTGCTGAGCCGATCCGCGGTCAGCTCCGCCCGGTCAAAATTGAAGTTCAGCTCCAGCTGCCCAGGCGCATCTTCATGGTCGCCCTGGATCATGTCAAGCCCCATAGCCTCGCAATACTGCACAACCTTGTGAATCAGCGGCTGCAGCTCCGCGAACTGATCAATGTGATAACAATTCGGTTTGGTCAACCCCTCAACAGTGGGCTTGCCGTCAGCGTCAGCTTTGAGCCACATCATCTCCGGCTCACAACCAGCCCGCAAATGCAGCCCATGCTTGGCCTCGAATTCATCGTGAATGCGCTTGAGATTGCCTCGACAATCCGAGGTCAAAAACGCCCCGCCATCAACCTCCTCCTCACGCCCCCGAAACAATGTGCACCAAACCCGAGCCGTCTTGGAATCCCACGGCAACGGCATAAACGTCTCGGGCTCAGCAATCCCAACCAACTCCCGAGCCTCAGGCCCATAACCGATGTAGTTACCGTGCCGGTCGATAAACAGATTCGCCGTCGACCCATACACCAGCTGAAAACCCTTGCGGGCAATCATCCCGAAATGCTTCGCCGGAATGCCCTTGCCCATAATCCGCCCGGTCACCGAAATGAACTGGCAATACAAATAGGCAATGCCGTCGGCGGCGATACGAGCCTCAACCTCGGCGATCTGAGCCTCACGACCATCGGCGTTTACAAACTTCTCAAGGTCAGTAGCCATTGAGCATCCTTTCGTCGGCACACGTTGCTGCGTCTGGAGCTGTGTCAATATTTGGGTCAAATATATTGCGCGCGCCGCATTTGCCACCAATCGACGACAACTTCAAAATGTGACGGATGTCACAAACGACTTCAGACATTTGTGCAAATTTGCCTAACCTGAACTTGTGGCTGATTCCGCCGACGCTGCCAAATGGGCTGAAGACCTGTGGCGCAACGACCGAGTCGCCGGCGAACTAGATGTTGAGTTCGTCGCTAGCAGCTTGGGGCACACAACCGTGCGTATGGTCGTGCGCGACAACATGATCAACGGTGCCGGCAGCTGCCACGGCGGGGTCATTTTCACGCTGGCAGATATTGCCTTTCAAGGCGCTTGCAACAGCCACGGCAGGCTGACCGTGTCAGGCGGCGCGACTATTGATTACGCCCGCCCAGCCAAACTCGGCGACACCCTCGTCGCCGAGTGCGCAGAGCGTTTTCGCACCAAATCCGGCGGAACTTACGACGTGACCGTCACCCGTGAAGCCGACAACGCCCTCGTTGCCATCTTCCGTGGCCAGGCCCGAGAGCTAGTCCTGCGTCAAAACACTTAGACACTTACTGGGACACTTACTGGCACCGCTGACAATCACACACATGCCAGCGCGCTAGCAGTTACTTATACCTTTTGGTACTGATGCGCTCTTGGGATTCGATGGCTGATTTCGAGGCTTTTCTCGACAACGGCGGGCTGGTCGAAGCCAAAGACGACATGCCCGACGCCTACCGCACTGAGGTGTTTCGCTTCATTCGCATGCATGCCAACAGCGAACTCATGGGCGGCCTCACCGAACGCGACTGGATTCCCCGAGCCCCAGGACTGCGTACGAAACAATCCGCTCTCGCCAAAACTCAAGACGAGATCGGCCACGCCCATCTGCTCTATATGGTCGCCGCCGACATGGGCGTACAAAGCCGTGCCGAAATGCTCGAGGACCTGTTCTCAGGCAAGGGTCGCTTTCATAATGTCTTCCATTACAAGGCCCACACCTGGGGCGACCAGATCGCAATCTCATATTTAGTCGACGCAGCAGCTCTTGCTAGCCAACAGGCCGTGTTTAAGAACTGCAGCTACGGGCCATATAAGCGCATCTTGAAACGAATCATCGCCGAAGAGGGTTTTCACATGCGCCGAGGCGAGGAGATGGTGCTGCGAATGTCCCAAGGCACGTCTGCTCAGCGTGAACTGTTTCAAGAAGCGCTCAATCGCTGGTGGCTGCCCGCGCTGCAACTCTTCGGGCCCGATTCCAAACCCGACGACTTATTGCTGCGCTGGCATATCAAGTCCGAACGCAACGAGGTGCTGCGAGACCGCTGGGTTCAGAAGTATGTGCCGCTGTTGCAGAGCTACGGGTTTACTATTCCTGACCCTGATTTGCATCAAAACGACGACGACCGCTGGGTTGTCGGTGAGATTGACTGGGCACCGCTAGAAGCGACGATGGCAAACACCGGCCCAGACAGCGAACGTCGCATCCGTGAAGCTCGTGAGAACTGGGAGAACGCTGCCTGGGTTCGCGACGCCCTCGACAGAGTTGCTGCATGAGTGCTGCCGTCTGGAACGCCTTAAGAAACGTCGACGACCCGGAATACCCCGGAATCAGCGTCGTTGATATGGGCATGATCTCCAACGTCACAATCACCGGCAGCACTGCTCAAGTGGAGTTTCTGCCGACCTTCAGCGGCTGTCCTGCACTGGCATTCATCGAAACAGATATCAGAACTGCCGTGCTAGGCGTTGATGGCATCAACCAAGTTGAAGTCACGCACCGTCATGGAATCTGGGACACCTCAAGATTGAGTCCTCACGCTCTGCAAGTCATGAAAAAGAACTTCACTATTGCGGTTGCTCCTGGCGGATGCCCTCGATGTGGCGCGGAGCTGCAACTTCAATCAGAGTTCGGGCCGGTGCGCTGCCGTGCCATCTACCGCTGCGAGTCTTGTGTCGAAGCCGTTGAGGTGATGCGCCGGTGAAGACCTACGAAGTTTTTCTTTCGTCGGGAACGCGAGGTGAAATGGTTCACGCCGGCAGTATCGAAGCTGCTGACGACGAAACGGCTCTTCTGTTGGCACGGGAGTCTTATGCCCGCCGAGCCGAAGGTGAACGAATGTGGCTTTTGTGCCGAGACCATCTTGTCGAAGCCGACGACGATTTCATTACGCCAAACATCGATAAGCCCCATCGTCACAGCGACGGCCAACTTGTAG
>JAAXHB010000042.1 GCA_012271125.1 Actinomycetota bacterium
CCCCCGCCTGCGACTGCACCGACTAAAGGACCCCCATGCCACCCACCACTGACCGTGAACCAATTCTCCACTTCGGTTACACCAATCGAGAGGTAGGTTTTACCAACCCTTCACTAGCTCAATATGACGGTTCCCCTGAGCCAGTCGTCCGTGAGCTACTTCAGAACTGCCTCGATGCGGCGGACAGAGCCAAGCGGCGTGGTGTTGTCACTTTCCTCAAATGGACTGTGGCAAATGAAGAGCTTCCGGGTTGGATTGAATACTTGAACAAGTTCCGATCCGCCAAGTTACATCGACTTACTAGGGGAGAGGATCTGGCTCCTGATGAGCGACGCGTCATCGAAAAGATCGATGCGCTGTTAGAGACCGAAACCATCCCAATGTTGATGTGCATAGATAACGGAATTGGGCTCTTGCCGGAACGGATGTTTTCGTTGCTCAACCCGGGACACACCAGAAATGTCCAAGGCGGGGCAGGATCATTTGGAGTTGGACACTTAACTGCATTCGGTGCGTCAGACCTTCGCTATGTCCTCTACGCAGCTAAGTATCTAGATGACGCTAAACGGGAACAAAAAATATGCTCTGGTCATGCTGTGCTAGCTACTCACAGGACTCAAAAGGCAGAGGTTGTAAGCGAGGATGGATATCTTCTCAAAAGTCGCGGCCAGAAGGCATTTTCAGGTGAATCTGACTTCTATCCATCAAACTTACCTCCCTTATTGGAAGAAGCTCTTGAATTTGTTGACAAAACAGGCAGCGTGGTCTGTATGGCCGGGTTTAATCATTTCAACCAAGACTCGGCAGATGATGCCGCCACTGAATTAGCCATCTCAAGGGTTGCGGCGATGAACTTTGTGGATGCGATTAACACAAAAAAGCTTTCGGTGAACATTCACTTAGTTGAAGACCACCGACAGCAAGTAACGAAAGTGGATAGTTCTACTTTGGGTGCAACCCTCTATCCAGTACGGGACGAGAACCGTAGTCGTAGTCCGCGAGGAGGTTTCATAGGAGGAGCTGATGCATTCCGTGCTTATGAAACCTTAACGTTGGGTGAGGACATCACCAATCTTGAACCAGATGACATTTTTATAAAGTTTCGTCCTCTATCAGAGGGCACCGAAAGATCCAAAGTTCATCTGTTCCGAAAGGGAATGTGGATTACCTCGAAGGTTCCAAGGTTGGAGTCTGGTGCATTTGGTGATGTCAATCAATTTGATGCCACAATTTCTCTTAGCTCAGGCCAATTCGAACAGCTGGTTTGGAGCGCTGAAGGACCAGAGCACCGAGGTTTGGAACCTACTCGTCTGTCTTCTGCCGAAAGGAAAAAACTACGGGAATTTACCACCAAGATAGCTGATGTGCTTCGTGTTCGAGCTGGAAAACGCATGAACCAAGACACGACGATCTTTAGGGATTTTGCAACTGTTCCAGGTGAAGCCACACACCGTATTGAAAAATTGAAGAGAGACGGCCCAGTTAGCGGTGGTAGCCAAAATGGTCGTGGACGCAAAGGGGGTAACAAGACAAATGGCAAGGGTTCTCGTCCTCAAACTCAGGGAACACCTCGAGGTGGAAATATACCGGATGTGGGTACCTCACTACTGCCAATTTCAGTCAGAACTCAAGTACTAGAAGTTGATTTTAAGTATCGCGACACAATCACAACTAAAACCAGAGTAGGAGTTCGTGTTACTCAGCTGAATGGTTCAGATGAAAGCTGCACGAATCCTCTACAGATGAAATTTCTCAAGATTGAGCGAATCGAGTGGGAAGACCAAAGCGAAAACTCAACCGATGAGAATCCTTGGGAAGTTGTCATCACGCCTCAGGAAGAGACAATGCGTCTGCGTATACATCTGGAGGAGGATGAACTTAGTGATACTAACTTTGTGGAAATTAATTCTGTGCGCCGCACAGTAGCAGCGTAATCGAACATGTCGCGACGCCAATCTGTAGATAGCGGAACTACCCCTGTAGCAGCCAAGAGTCGCTATCCCCGTTTGCATGAAGATGGAACGAGCCTAGATTGGAAGCAAGGCAGCTATGAACCAGTTGTGACTCGTAAAGGGAGTGTCCAAATAGTAGATGTAGAGCACTCACTTGTAGACAATAACTACATCACAGGTCTAGCAAAAGATGGTACAGCCCTGTGGACGACCGAAGTGCGTAGTCCAAGAACCATGTATTGCGGGGAGGTTGCAACACCTGAATCGAGGCATTCAGTCGCTTGGGATCAAGAGAAGGCGGCAGAGGAGAATATTTTCCTCTTTTGTGGGTTGACAATTGACGCAAGTACCACACTTGAATCTGATCTCCTTAACCCGTCTATCTGGCCCAAGGCAGCATCTGATAAATGTCCAACAACTGATCCTCTCCCAAGTGGCTGGTGGCTTGTTCGTGGCGATGGTCTGCAGCTCAATCCTCTGGCTGATTCGTTGGTGAGCTTTAGGCGAGAGCCCGATCTGCCAAAAGGAAGCATGAGTGTGGATGAAAGCACTGCAAGTCCAAATCCACATTTCGTGGTGTCAGTCGCTGATGACATCTATGGGGATCTAGATGAGCACCGACATCTTCGTATGGCTGGCTTGGTAGCGGCCTTCGCCAAAATGCCTTCGTCTTTGATTGCGGAAGGTCGAGATTATGCAGATCATTTGGTTACTAATGAGCTACGGCGAAGATTGAGCGAAGCCGGTGTTGCGGACTGGGATGACCTCGACTATGACCCAGCTCGTGCCGCAACAGTGTTGGAAGACTTCCGTCCCGTTTCCAATACTCCGAGCAGCGAGGATGACTTTGAGGACTAAGAGTTCACAGAGTCACATAGTGATTGTTTGGGCCATCTCGTGATCACTGCAGAGCAACTTTCCGAAACTATCAACCTCGATGATTTCGGAAATTGGCAAATGGGTTTGATATACGAGAAACGTAGGTTTGCTGACCAAGAAAGCGAGCCGGCACGAGCAGCACAAGACCTCGCAAACATCCGACAAGAGGAGTTTTTGGGAAAGTTAACTGAGGGCCCTGCATCACTTGTGGAGTTTCTGTGTCGCTTATTTCTCAGTGAGGATCAATCTCCACTTGCCCACTTCCCGGATCTGCCATGCAAGCTGACCCCTTCAACGGTGTGGCGATTGCCGACCCATGATGAGCTACAGGTTGGGGCTCACCTCGCTGCTCACGGCATAGTCCCTGTGATTGCGGCACAACCTGCCTTTTGGTTCTTGTGTCATGTGCGTTGGATACGAGAGGGGTTTTTCGGAAATACTGGAAGCGATCTAGAGAAGGCATTTACTAAGACTGGGACGCGTAATTCGACATTGGAGGATCAAACCCGAAACTTTCTTCGAATTACTGGAGGGCTTCCAGGAGTGCGCGGGTATACATCCGTCCTCTCAGATTGTCGAATATCGGGTGCTTTTTGGAGATTCCACCTATCGTCTGAGATATCGCAGGTTCTGAGTGAAGAGGCTGTTTCCGCGGCTGAAGCGAGTGCTCTTGGCTTTGACCAAGTGCATTCTGTGCTCTGGCACAAGCCGGTATGGACTGCGCTCTCAAACAATTCCGTCAAAAGCGTTACTGCCATTAGCGCACCACGCGGTCGTGCAGCATTAGTTGCTGCATTATGGGAACGGCAAGCGGAAGGCACAACTGAAGACCCACCTTGGGCCATAGACGTAACGGAAGGTCAGGCGAATGCTGCGATTCAGGCAATTGGGATACTGTCTCAACGGATCAGCTTGTTTAGAGCAGACTGGGACTTACTGGTTCATACAGCTCGTGAAGGCTTAAAAAACGGAACTTCAGGTAACGGTTCGTCAGATTGACGCTGCTGAAGAGGATCTGGAGTAGCCCTAGATGACGGAGATCAGGCGGGTGATGGCGTCGTCAAGGGTGGGGAGGGGGGTGCCGAAGTTCAGACGGACGTGGCCTTCGCCGCCGGCGCCGAAAGTTGGACCATCTTTGGTGGCGAGGCGTCCCTTGTCCAGCAAGACCTTGCCGGGGGAGTCGCCCAGACCGCATTCACGCAGGTCGAGCCAAGCCAGATACGTCGACTGTGGGGAAGCGAAGCCGATTTGCGGAGCTTCGGCAGTTAGGCGGTGTGCCAAGTGGTCACGCAACATCGTCAAACGCACGACAAGTTCATCAGCCCAAGCTTCTGCTTCGGGTTCAGTCCAAGCGGCAATCGACGCATCAATACCACCACGCGAAGCGTGACCTAACAACAACGGCGGATGCGCACCCATCACACGATCTCGCAAGGCTTCGTCGCCGAACACCATTACCGAGCAGCGAAGACCAGACATTGCAAAGGTTTTCGCGGGCGATGTCACCGTTACCACACGCTCAGCAGCACCAGGAATCGTCAGCATCGGCACAAACTTGTTAGGAGCAAACACCATGTCGGCATGAATCTCATCGGACACTATGTAGAAGTCATATGTGTGGGCTAGTTCCACAAGCTGTGTAAGCACCTCACGGTTAGGAACCCAGCCAGTTGGGTTGTGCGGATTACTCCACAACAGCACTCGAGGCGCTGACTCGCCACCCCCACGGCACATCTGCTCAAGGCCGTCAAAGTCCAAAACCCACCCGGCATCGGCATCATGCCTCAAGGCGCAGTAACGCTCAGCACGGCCCGACTCAGGGCACACCCGCAAGAAGACGTCATAAATCGGAGACGTCAGCACCACCGTCTCACCAGGCGCAGCCAAAGCAGTTACGGCAATGGTGACCCCAGAAAGCGCATCTACACATGGCTGAATCAGTCCAGCCTCAGGTGTCCAGTCGTAGCGCCGACTCGCCCACGCAACAAACGCGTCAGCAAGCTCGGACTCCCGTAAGTGATAACCCAAATCGCCTATTTGGGCGGTGGCGATGATCGCATCCCGAACTACTTCGGGTTGTAGGAAGTCGTGCTCGGCGATCCAGGCGGGCATCACGTCGTCGGGATATTGACACCATTTGCGATTAGGTCGTTGTCGCCGTTCGGCAGGGTCAAACCCCGTGAAGTAGCGATCCATCCCCGGATCAGGTAACAAACTCATAAATACCAACTCCCCCCGCACCCGCCGTCAACCATGTCAACCGCAACCTCGCCACTCATGCGCCATCCCCCAACCAGATGAACTACTGGGTGCCGGTGCTGGCAATCGGCGTGGCCTGCTGACACATCCGTAGCTCGACCCCTCGCGTTATCAACAGGCATCGTTTCATCCATGACGTTCTCCTAGCACTCGTCCAATAGTTCACTTGTCCTTCTAATCTTGCCACCACCTTTACACCGTCACCTCGAAAAGTGCACGTGTAATGTCGTTGAACTCGGTTGCGCTCTAGGGTGAAGAGCGAACTAAAGACGAACAAAAGGAGAGATGGATGAAGTTTGGGGTTGTGTTTGCTAACGCTGGGCCGTTTGTCACCGGCGAAGGCGCGGCGCTGCTGGGGCGAAGCGCCGAGGCTGCCGGGTTCGAGTCGCTGTGGACCGTCGAGCATGTGCTGTTCCCGGAGGACTACAAGTCGCAGTACCCGTATAGCGAATCCGGCAAGATGCCCGCCACCGGCGACCTACCGATCCCGGACCCGCTGACATGGCTCGCCTACGTCGCAGCGGTCACGTCCGAACTCCGCCTAGCCACAGGCATTTCGCTAGTCCCGGAACGTCACCCGCTGCTGTATGCCAAAGAAATCGCCACCGTCGACTCACTCTCCGGCGGGCGGGTGATGCTCGGCGCTGGTATCGGCTGGTTGCGTGAAGAATTCGACGCCCTCGACGTGCCATGGGAACGCCGAGCCGCCCGAACCGAGGAATACATAGGCGTGATGCGCCGAGTCTGGGCAGAAGACGACGTCACATACAGCGGCGAGTTCGTCTCCTTCGAGAGGGCATCATCCAACCCGAAACCCGCCAACGGAACCGTGCCCATACATATAGGTGGACACAGCCGAGCTGCGGCGCAGCGAGCCGGACGCATCGGCGACGGCATGTTCCTAGTCCCACGCAACCTCGGCGCAAGCCCCGAACAGTCCACGACCGAACTGACCCGTGAACTCACGGACTTGATCGACATCGCCCGCACAACCGCAACCGAACACGGACGAAACCCCGCTGAAATAGAGGTAACCGTTGCGCACCCTGGGCTAGATCGAGACAATCCCGCCGAGGCGATTCAACAAGCCCAGTCCTGGGGCGTAGATCGCATGGCGATTCCGGCGTTCTTGTTCTTCCGTGACACCGAGGAACGCCTATGTGCTTTCGCCGCGACAGCAAAAGCCGCCCTTTAACAACGGTTTCAACAACAACAACAACGATGGCGACGACGGTGACGACGATGACGCCGACGATGACGACGACTCGTCTTCAGCTACAGCCGGGCGACTCGGCGACTACCTCGCTTGACATTTCGGACACGACGTTGTGGAGCGTGCGTCAATTACCCGACGACGCAATGTCGACCCACAACGACTACATGGCCGACCCCACTGCCCGTAACAGCGCAACGTGAACTGGTTGCGGCCTTGCTCACCGGTAGCTGCCACATAGTCACGCAGTGTGGTTCCGCCGTTGCGCAAACCTTCGCTAAGCACTTCACGCAAAGCATCCACAAGCTCCCCGCAGCGTGGCAGCGACAACCGGCGCACCACCGGATTGATCTCGGCAAGCCACAACGCTTCATCTGCGTAAATGTTGCCAACTCCAGCCACCGGTTTTTGGGATAGCAGCTGCGTCTTGAGATGCCGACTGCTCTTGGCTAACGCTTGGCACAAGCTTTCGGCGTTGAAGGCATCGTCGAACGGCTCGGGCCCGAGGTGATGCAACGTGGAGATGGACTCATAGCAACCGCTCGACACCAAATACACCCGCCCGAAGCGGCGCACATCGTGAAACGTGAACACGCCGCCATCATCAAGCTGCCACCATGCCCGCAAGTGTGCGTCGGTGGCGCCAGCCGCCCAGGAGTGCTCTGCCGGTGGAGCTAGCACTGAGCGACTCGAAGCCTTCTTTGATAACGACGACATCTGCGCGGCTGATGATGACGGCAACGCCTGCGTCGCTGAAGCCGAAGTCGACAACGCCGGCGCTGCTGACAACGACGACATCTGCGACGACAACTCCTCAGTGACAGTCAGACGCCCTGTCATTCCCAAATGAATGATCAACTCAGTCTCACCCAACCCGAAGATCAAATACTTGCCACGCCGACGAACCGACTGAAATGTCTCTCCCTGTGCCTCCACAGCTGGTGTGAACTTTTCCGACGGGTGCGACCAAGCCTCCACCACGCTGCGCCCAACCAACAACGGCTCCAGTTGACCCCGAATTGTCTCCACCTCAGGCAACTCCGGCACCCCTTGACACTAGAGCATCACACCGAAAATGGTTGTTTTAGAAGTTGCTAAAGACTGTGTGTGTAAAGTATATTGAAATGCTATATAGTGTCCCTCCAGGTAAAGTCGACAGCAGAAAGGAGACTCAGATGGAGAGCGCAGCAATAGCTAGCAGCGTTGAAGTGGTCGTCAACGACGAGTTACGAGTTGACCAGCTCGACGAGGATGATTTGGTTCTTTCTGATGAAGAGCTAGACGCTGCTATTGAGAACACTTTGAGAAAAGCGGGTTATACCTTTAATGAGCTCAAGGCGCAGGCAGCAGCGGGTCAGTTTGATTCGCTGCATGCGAGCCGAACCTGGTTTGTGGTGTCTTCTCTTGTCTAGGTCGAGCAAGGCTCTTAGGCGTATGGCTCGTCCGATTGTGGATCAAAACAACAAGCTTCTGACAGCAACAGTTACCGATGGCCCTTCTTTACGGGCAGTAGTTGGCAAAAGCGACCAGGTTTTCATTGGCTACGGGATTAATTGCAGCGATGTGAAGGGGCGACCTGTGCCATTGCGCTTCGGAGGGGCAAAAGAAGAGTTTCAGCTATGGGTTCTGTTTACTTTGGGTCTCAACTCTTCTGAGACTGACTTGATGATCATAAAAAGTCGATTTGAGTTCCAGTTTGAAGACACAACTTCAATCTTGAGCCTTGACTTTGATCGCAATCAGTCCAACAACTATCCAAAGTCACATCTTCACGTATATGGCAACAATGACGTTGTTGACAGGATGCTTAAAACAGTTGGCAGACCTCGGGATCAGCTAGTGAACCTGCACTTTCCGATTGGTGGGTTGCTAGAGCATTCAAACTTGGCAGCTGTGATCGAATGGATGGTGCGCGAGCGGATCGTGAAAGCCCGCGAGGGCTGGGAGCAGGCAATTGACGACTATCTAAAGTTTTATTATCAACAACAACGTCGGGTGGTGATGGAAACGCAGCTATAACGGCTAGGTGTATAGTGGGGGATGTTTAGAATTTTGAAGTCTGTGGTCTTGGCAGTAGTTATGGCTGCTGGGGTTGTGGTGCCCGCTGGGGCGCAGGAGGCTCGCGGGGGGGGGGCAATTAGCTAATTTCTCCCTCGATTCGTGTGTCGACGAGGTAGAGGTCTGCGCCCAAGGCCTAGTTAGCGAGGGTGCGCCGCGATGGTTAGCGGTGGCTTGGATAGTCCAGGTTGTAGATAACGGCGTTGAACCGGCACCTGCGTCGGTGCGTCGATTTAGCGACATCGGTGACGATCATCTTTACGTTGCCTATATAGAACGGGCAGCTGAGCTTGGGATTACCCAGGGTTGTGGCAACGGGAGCCGGTTTTGTCCTGATGACGCTGTGACACAAGCTCAGATGACTGCGTTTTTGGTGCGAGGCTTGACTTTTACGGAAGTGGTTGGGCCCGAAATGGTTGTAACTGTGTCGACAGCTCAGGCAGTGCCCGTCTCACAAGATGATCCTGTTCTACAACAAGTTCCGCAAGAAAATCCTGCTGCACAAGACGATCCTGCTCCTAAGCAGGTGCCGGTTGTTCAAGAAACCGGCGACATGTTGCGTCACGAGTTCTATTACGTGGATCGTGTCGGGTTAGCAGCCTTGGAAGTGTCGATGGATGTGTTAGCTAACGATGACTGCATCACCACTTGCAATGTGAGCATCAAGTACGCACCAAAGGTGGGCACCACGACTTGGGATGTCGGCCAGCAGCGTCTCATATACGAAGTACCCGAAGGCACAGCGTTGCCGGATTGGGCTGTGGCGTTTGGTTATGAAACCGACACCTCGCCCTGGAATGCCATCGCGACAATCGTCATCAACGAGATACCAGACACTCCTGTTAACAAGGTCTACAAAGACATTGCGGTGGGTTTCAACTTCTGGTGCGCGATCAACGTCGCAGGTGCTATTGAGTGCCAAGGCACCAACCAAGACGGCGTGATAAGCATGATCCCTGCCGGCAGTGACTATGTCGAAATCGCAGCAGGAGCTCGTCATGCTTGTGCAAGAAAAACTGACAACACGGTCACCTGCTGGGGCAATAACGTGCTGGGTGAGTCAACTGACCCCGGTGGAACGTTCAAACTGCTTACCGCAGGTGACTCCTTAAGTTGCGGAATTAAAACCGATAACAACATTCAATGTTGGGGCGCAGCTTTCGCGCAAAATAATCTTCCGCCAGGCGCTCACAAGTCAATATCAGCGCAGGTATGGAACCTTTGCGTTGTTAGCACAGATGGAGATTTAAGTTGTTGGGGTGAAACCGGCAATCAGGTTCTTACCGACAAGCCAAACATCAAGGTCCAAGCAGTATCAAATAGCGAAGGACATGGTTGCGCGATACTGCTAGATAACACTGTGCAATGCTGGGGTTCCAATGCCAGCGGTCAAGCAGCGTCACAATCTGAGACCTTCTCCGCAGTTGCAGTTGGCACCAGTCATAGCTGCGGTATCAAGACCAACGGCACGATCAAGTGCTGGGGAGACAACACCGATCAACAAACTGATTCCCCACCCGGGACATTCAGTGACATTTCGGCAACCGGCAATGCGGCATGTGCGCTAACCGCCGACACCGGTCTACGCGAGTGCTGGGGCACCCTCTCATAATCTCCCCAGAGCCCAATTGCCAGAACTCAAGTTGCCCAGACACCCAAGTTGCGATGTCAAAAACCGCCTGTAGGATTGCCAGCGGCTCAAAGCAGCTCTGGTATCTAGAGCTTTAGAGCCGTACCGACGTCTGCCAAGGCCCAAACGGGAACCAGGCAGCAGAAGACAAGTTTTCTCGTAGGGTGAGCCCAGACGGGACCACCCTAGGAGATTTGGACGCGTACGCGTTCAAATGCAAATTAGGCAAATGCAAATTAAGCACGCGCAAGAAAGAAAGAACAACAATGGCATCGAAGGCGATTGTGGGTTCCAAACTGGGCATGACCCAGGTGTGGGACTCCGACAACCAAGTGATTCCCGTCACTGTGTTGAAGGTCGCCCCCTCGCGCGTTGTCATGGTCAAAACCGCCGAACGTGACGGCTACAGCGCCATCCAGGTCACCATGGGTCAAAAACAGCTCAACAAAATGTCACGCCCCGAAGCCGGCCACTTCGACAA
>JAAXHB010000043.1 GCA_012271125.1 Actinomycetota bacterium
CCCCAGCCCATGAACCCGATGGCGATGCCTGAGGCGATCATGAACTCGTAGCCGAAGATGGGTTTGCGGCTGAAGGTGGGGATGATTTCTGAGATGATGCCAAAGCCTGGCAAGATGATGATGTAGACCTCGGGGTGGCCGAAAATCCAGAAGAGGTGTTGCCACAGGAGTGGGTCGGCACCGGTGTCGGGGTTGAAGAATTGTGCGCCGAAGAGCCGTTCGAACATCAATAGGAACAGCGCCACGGTGATGACCGGCAGGGCGAATAGCAGCAGGAACTGGGTGATCAGCAGCATCCAGGTCAGCACTGGCATGCGCATGAGGGTCATGCCGGGGGCACGCATGTTGAGGCAGGTGACGATCAAATTGACAGCGGAGACCAGTGAGGCGATGCCGAGGATTTGCAGGCCGATGGCGTAGAAGTCGACGCCGTGGCTGGGTGAGAAGGCGAGGCCGCTGTTGGGTGAGTAGCAGAACCAGCCGCAGTCGGCACCGCCGCCGCCGACGATCCAGCTGGTGTTTAAGAAAATTGCGCCGGAGAGCCAAATCCAAAACGACAGGGCGTTGAGGCGTGGGAAGGCAACGTCTCGGGCACCGATTTGTATCGGGATGAAGTAGTTGGCGAAAGCTGCGGCGAGGGGCATGATGAAAAGGAACACCATGGTGACGCCGTGCATTGTGTAGACCTGGTTGTAGACGTCGGCTGATAGGACGGTGCCTTCGGGGGCGGCAAGTTGCAGGCGGATGAGCAGGGCTTCGACACCGCCGACGAGGAAGAAGAACATCGCCGAGATGCCGTAGAGGATGCCGATTCGCTTGTGGTCGACGGTGGACAGCCAGGCGCGGGGGCCGCTGTCGCCTTTGGGTCGGGTTAGGACGCCAAGCGGGCGTGTTGCTGTTGCGGTATCTGTCATGATGGGTCGCTAACTTCGGTGGCTTCGATGATCCAGTCGGCGGGCTTGTCGCCGAGGGTCATTAGGTATGCGACAAGGTCGTCGATCTGGCCTTCGCTGAGGTTCAGGTTCGGCATGCCTCGGAACTGCTCGCCGGCGACGGTGTAGTTGGCCTTGATCGCCCCGGGGTCACGCAGCCATGCCTCCATTGCCGGGCGGTCGAAGCTGCCGTTGGGGTTGTAAGTGTTGACGATGCCGCCGGCGAAAGTTGTGCGAGACATGAGATGGGTCAGGTCGGGTGCGGCACCGGATGCCTGGTCTGCGCCTTCGTAAGTGTCGTTGTTGAGGCCGTCGACAAGGTGGCACGAGGTGCAAAAGCCGGCAAAGGTGGCTTGGCCTCGCAGGGCGGCTTCGTCGGTCGGGTCGGCGGCGGGTTCCATGGTGCGGTCGACCCAGCGTTGGAACTCATCGGGGTGAACGGACACGACCTGCATGCGCATGCGTGAATGCGACAGGCCGCAGAACTCGGTGCATTGACCGAAGTAGAAGCCCTCGTCGTCGGCTTCGATCTTCCAAGGCGAGAAGCGGTTCGGCACGGCATCACGTTTGCCGTTGAGTGCCGGAATCCAGTAGGAGTGGATGACATCTCGGGAGGTGATGATCAGCTCGACCTCCTCGCCGGTGGGGATGACCATTTGCCCGGAGGTGACGATGTCTGCCGGTGGCAAGGCTTTGGCGTCGCCGATTTCTCGCAGGTCAGCGAGGGTGACCTGGTCATTGAAGTAGTAGCGGAACTCCCACCACCATTGATTACCGACGACGACGACAGTGGGCTCCCATTGAACGGCGTTGTTGTGGATGTCTACGGTGATGGCGTTGGCTTCGGTTGAGTTGATGGTCGGCAACGACACCAACATCAAAGCGGCGACTGCGGTCATGGTGACGGCAAAGCCGAGAGTCCAACCCCATTCGAGTCCAATGTGGCCGTGGGTTTGTTTTGGCCAGTGGTCGGCCTGGTATTTGTTGGAGCGGTGACGCCAGGCGAGCCAGGGGATGGCAACCATGATGGCAACGAAGACCACGCCGGCGATCCAAAACACTGGTAGCACGCTGCGGCTGTGGAGCTCTTCGGCGATGGGTCCTTGTGGGGCGAAGGTGTCGAGTTCGGCGTCGGTGGCACATGATGCGAGGACGCCTGTGACGACGACGGCTACGGCAGCCGTTAGGGCGATGCGGTGGAGTCGGCGCAACATCAGTGACCTTCTTCGATGAGGTCGCCGTTGTCGTAGCTGTCGTCGTGATGGTGGAACTCACGCTCGCCGCGCACGGCTGAAAGGATGCCCGCTACAAACAGAGCTAGCACACCAAGCACGCCGAGCACCGAAACGAGTTTGCGCATCGGGCCGGGCTTGGCGGCATACAGCGCCGCTCCGATCAGGATGGCTGCCGAGACAGCACCGCCGACGATGACTGCCCCGAGAGCCGAGACCGTCAGGAAGATTCGTGACGCTGCCAGCACGACAACGCCAATGGCGATGGCACCGGCTACGGGTATTTCAATCGGGGTCATGATGCGACTGCGTAGGGCACGGTTAGCGGCAGCGTCGCCGGTGGCTCGGTCAGTCCAGGCGTCCATCGTCCATTCGATCAAACACAGCGTGATCATCACTAGTCCGAGCACGAACACCACCGGATGCAGCACTAGTCCCATTAGAGCGGTGCCTATGCCGAGCGCTCCGATGGTTGGCCACCAACTTGAGCTGACTGCTGTGTCGTCGCCGATGTCGTCGACGCCTTGAAGGTTTGCTTGGGCTTCGGCGTCTGCGTCTCGAAACGCCACCAGCACGAGGCTCACGCCGAGGGCTACAAATGCCATTGTCGTCAGTAGTCCGTAGCCGATATGTTCGCCCACGCCGCCTTTCCATCCCAGCGAGATAGGGCCAGTGTGGCCGCCGCCGCTGGCGTAGCCGTAGATGAGTGCCGCGGCGGTGAAGGCGACAAAAAGGCCGAAGAAAAATTTAAATCCTGAGGTGAACACGCTGCTTTATTCCTTGGGGCTTTATTACTTGGGCTACTTGGTGACTACTTGGTGATGAAAACGCCGTACCAGATGAGGAAATAGCAGATGACCATGGCGTGCCAGAACAGAGCGGAGGCTTGGGTTGTGTGGGCGAGTTCGCGTCCGAAGGTGCCGAGCAGGGCTCGCAGGGTGGTGACAAGCATCACTGCCATTGCGCCGATGAGCATGGCAATGAACGAGCCGGTGACGACGAAGAACATGAGCGCAGCGGTGGAGTCATCGATGGCGAGGCCGGTGTTTTGGTAGACGAACCAGAACTGGTTCAACACGGCTGCACCGAAGACGAGCGTGAGGCCCAGAGCGATGAATCCGTGTGGGCGGTCGTGTGTTTTGGAAGCTTGGACTGCCCATTGTGCGGTGATTGATCCGAGCAGCAGGGTTGCCATCATCATGCCGGCGGGCCCCATTTCGATGGTGCCGGAGGCGAGCCAGACTTCGCCGTCTGCCAGGGTGGATTGGCGCAGCTGAACATAGATGGCGACGAGTGCGCAGAAGGCAACGACGGCTGCGCCGGTTGCGAACAGGGTGCCGACCATTCCGCTGCGTATTCGGCTGGGGCCGGCTAGTGGGAGTGCTTGCATCAGGCTGATGCTCCGACTGTGGCGTCGTCATTGCTCATGCCCTCGTTATTAGTCGCCGTCGAACTCCTTATGCCGTTAACCGTGACTGCGAGGGTGCTGAGCAGAACGAGTGCCATGGCAGCCGCGAAGAGTAGCGACCCTGCCAGGGCTGCTCGGTCAAGGGCGTCAATGCCGTCGCCGGCGGCGATCATGTTGACGGCACCGTCAAATCCAGCGCCCATGTGAGCAACGATTAGCAGCACCGCACTAGAACCCATAAATACTGCTGCGGCTGCGCCGACGGGCTGAGGTGCTCGTGAGCAAAAGGTTTCAGGTGTCCAGTGCCAGATGGCGGCAATACCGGCGACGATGGCTGCTAAAGCCACGCCGCTGAAAATGGCTGTGTCGGCACGGGTGTCGAACAGTTCAAGAGGTTCGATCACACGCAGCGCCCCAGCGATAGTTGTCAGGACAAGAATCTTGACCGCTGCGGCTGCGGCTATAGCAGAGGTTGAAAACATTGAAACGTTCAAACGTCCGGCAAGAGCACAGAGAGTGACCAGCCCAAAAATCGCGAGCATCGGAACAGCGATGACTATTCCGTCGAACACATAAAGCAGCTGGGTGCGGTGCTCGGCACCGGCGAAGAAATCCTGCGACCAGCCGCCGAACGCAAGCGTTGCGAAAAGTCCAATAGCTACGGGCACGCCGATGCGCTTGGCGATTTCGATTGGGTGTGCAGTTGCGCTGTTGTTATCAGCGGCTTTAGCGGCGGGTATGAGGATTTGAGCGGCGATCCCAAGCGCAGGTATTGCTAGCCCGTATATGGCCGGGGCTTCGAATATCCAGTCCAGTTGTCGCCAAATATCGCCGTTGCCGGCGGTTCCATAGGAAATCGGGGCGCGCCCGCGCATGTCGGCATAGACGATGACAAGGTTGGCGACAAAGACCGGCAGGGTGAACATCCACACCGCAGCCGTCACCATCATCGACCATGCCAGCGGACCGGCATCAAGCAAGCTCACACCAGTCGGGCGATGCGCAATGACTGTTGTCGCTACGACGATTGCACCCGTTAGCAGAGCAAAAATCACCATGCCGGTTCCGAGCAGAGTCAGCGCGATGGCGTCGTTTTCATTGGCGGTGACGCCATTGAGCTTGTCCCAGCCGCCTCCTGAAAGTGACGCCACTATGACAATGACCGCGCCGAACAGCCACGCCCAGAATGCTCCGAGTGCGGCTCGCGGGAACGCCAACCTCGAAGCGCCGATTAGGCGAGGTGTCAGCGTCATAGCGATGCCAAGCAGCAGCGGCATGACAACTAAAAAGATGATGCCGATGCGGTAGAGGCTCCAGCTCCAGAACCAGTCGTTGAGAGCGTTGAGGTCGTCGCCAAATGAGGTGTGATCGAGGCGTTCAGCAGCGCTGATTACGCCGACAACGGCTGCGGCTGCGCCGAAAATCACCGAGGCAATGATGAACAGCGGGCCGATGGTGGTGTGGTCGCCTGCTATGACCGACTTGAGGCCGGTTGGAGAGGGCTGAGCCGTGTCCTCAGTCGTAGGCATCGGGTTGCGATGCTACCCGTTAGCAGGGGTTGCCAAGATGATTTTGAGATGGCTTAGGGATGATTTTGGGCGCGGATAAGCACGTCGGCGGTGATAGCGACGAACAGCAGCACTAAATAGGTGATCGACCAGTGGAAGAGTTGCAAAGCCCGCTCGGGTTGGGGGTTTCGCATAACGCTGATGGCGGGAATCACGAATCCGGCACCGAGCACGACGGCAGCTACCCAGTACAAGATTCCCATGCTGGCAACGGGTGCGAACAGGATCGTCAGCGCCCATAGCGCCACTGAGTAGGCGACGATTTTGCGTGCGGTAGCTGGGACTCCCACGACCGCAGGGAGCATTGGCACTTTCGCGGCGGTGTAGTCGTCGTGGTAGTGGATTGCTAGTGCCCAAAAATGTGGAGGCGTCCAGTAGAAGATGACCGCGAACAACACGATGGGCGCCCAGTCCAGCGTGTTGGTCACCGCAGCCCAGCCCACAAGCACTGGCACCGCACCGGCGGCACCGCCGATGACGATGTTGCGCACCGATTTGCGTTTGAGCCAGATCGTGTAGACGAGCACGTAAAAGGCAAGTGCAGCCGACGCGAGCACTGCCGACAACAGGTTCACAAGGCTCCAAAGCAACATGAATGAGCCGACCGAAAGCAGCGTCGCGAAAATCGCGGCTTGGCGTGGCGTTATCACGCCGGTCACTAGTGGGCGATCCTGGGTGCGCTCCATGAGCTTGTCGATGTCTCGGTCTACGATCATGTTGATCGTGTTGGCACCGGCTGCCGCCAAAAAGCCGCCAATGGCTGTTGCTGCCATCAGATCCCAGCCTGGCAGGAGACTGTTGTCTGTGCGGACGCTGTAATGAGCGAGGATCATTGTTGGGACTGTGGTGATGAGGAGGAGTTCAATGATGCGGGGCTTGGTAAGCGTGACATACGCCGCAACCTTGCGCCTCAACACACCGCAAGGCTAAAGAGGTATGCCCCGCATCATTGAACTCGTTAGTTCTAATCTTGGGAGGTGAGGGAGGCGACGTATGCGCGCTTAACGCGCTTTGCGCTGTGGTCTTTGACGGTGATCGTGGTTTCGGGCTCCGCAGTACGACTGACCGGCTCTGGTCTTGGATGCGAGGACTGGCCCACATGTGAAACAGGCAGCCTCATCGCGCCGCTTGAGTTCCACGCCCAGGTGGAGTTCCTGAACCGACTCTTCACAGGAGTTGTAGCAGCAGCAGTGATTGGTGCGGTGCTGGGGTCGTTGCGGCGCAAGCCACGTGAAATGGCGTTGCTGTGGTGGTCGTTGGGACTGGTCGCAGGGGTGGTGGCGCAAGTGCTGCTTGGGGCGTTGCTGGTATGGACGCATCTCGACCCGCGATTTGTGATGGGGCACTTTCTGTTGTCGATGGTGTTGCTATGGAACGCAGTGGTGCTTGACATCAAGGCACGGCGCGATGTCCTGTCGGTTGGCGGTGCCGCAGATGTCGTCGTCGAAGGCGGTGCTGCAGATGTTGTCGTTGAAGATGGTGCTGCTGATGTTGTCGTCAATAGCGGTGCAATCAATACGGCGACTAGGTGGATGATTCGCGCAGTGTTTGTTGTCGCAATGGGGGTAATAGTCACCGGCACGCTTGTAACCGGCTCCGGTCCACACGCCGGCGACGATATTGCTGAGCGGTTGCCGTTGCTGGTGCGTGAAGTTACACGCATTCACAGCATCGTCGCTATTGGGCTTTTGGCACTGGTAGCGGCGACATGGATACGTGTTAGGCGGAGACTTTCTGAGCGGGGCGACACCATGAGGTTCGGGCTAGACATGTTGAAGGCGGGGGGCATTGAAGGGCGGCTGGCGGGGGTTGCGGTGCTGCTGATCGCTCAAGGCACGCTTGGCTACACGCAGTACTTCACTGGCGTTCCGGTGGTGCTAGTCGGCATACATGTGTTGTTGGCATCTATATTGTGGATACAGATTGTGCGCCTTAGTTGCGCGCCCGTTGAGGTGAGTCTCCCCAACAACTCAAATTGAGGACGCCATGACAACGGCACCAGTTATTGCCCCAGTCAAGCAACCGACCGACGAGAGTAAGCCGCGCTCGGATAAGCCCTGGAAGGTGATCGTGTGGGACGATCCGGTGAACTTGATGTCGTATGTGACCTATGTGTTCCAAAAGCTGTTCGGGTTCTCACGTGAGAAGGCGCAGAAGCTCATGTTGCAGGTTCATAACGAGGGCAAGGCTGTGGTTGCCTCAGGCCCGAAGGAAGCTGCCGAGCATTATGTGTTTCAGCTGCATGAGCATGGGCTCTGGGCCACCATGCAACAGGATTTTTAGGGCAGCAGGATTAGTAGGGCTAGTAGGACTCTTAGGGCAGCAGGATTAGTAGGGCATTGTGGCAGGCGAATTCATGAGCCGATTTAAAACCACCGACGACGGCGTGCATGTCAACATTGGCGAAGGCGAGCTTGAAACGCTGACAAACCTTGTCGAGCAGTTTCGTCAGTTGCTTTTTAGCGGGACAGATCCGAACTTGACGCGTCTTGAGCCATTGGCGTGTCCCGACGACCCCGACGCAGAACTGCAATATCGAGAAATGGCAGCAACAACCTTGCTAGATCATCGACTTAACGCCATCGACATTGTTCAAACGCACTTAACTGAGCTAGGCGAAACTGACGAGCCTGTCGTGGCAGATGACTCTCAGGTAGCGGCATGGATGCAAACCCTAAACGCCATGCGGCTCTACCTAGGAGAACGCCTCGGGGTTGCCGAGCATCCCGACGGCCCTGATGCAGAGCATCCTGAAGCGCCGTTGTTTGCTGCCTTTGTTTGGCTCGGAGGCTTGCTCGAAGAGCTTGTCGAAGCCGCCTACCCCGCTTTACCCAAGAATACAGACGGGTAGCATTCCACCCTTAGCCCCCATCGTCCAGTGGCCTAGGACATCGGCCTTTCACGCCGGAAACACGGGTTCGAATCCCGTTGGGGGTGCGGCTGGGGTATTGTTAGGGCATGTTTGGAATTTTTAAATCGGTGGTGTTGGCGGCTGTGATGGTTGCTGGGATCACCGTGTCTGTTGGGGCGCAGGAGGCTCGCGGGGGGGGGGCAATTAGCTAATTCCCCTGTCGATGATTTTTCGTGGGGCGATTCGCTTGATGCGCTTGTTGAGTGTGTCGACGAGGTTGAGGTCTGTGCTCAAGGGCTAGTTGACAGAGCTGCGCCGCGGTGGTTAGCGGTGACCTGGATAGTCCAAAATGTAGATGACGGCGTGGAGCTGGGGTCGGTGCGTCGGTTTAGTGATGTCGGTGACGACCATCCATACGTCGCATATATAGAACGTGCTGCGGAGCTTGGGATTACCCAAGGTTGTGGCGACGGGTCACGATTTTGTCCTGATGACATGGTGACACAAGCTCAGATGGCAGCGTTTTTGGTGCGTGGCTTGACTGCTACAGAAGTGGTTGAGCCCGAAATGGTTGTAACTGTGTCGTCAGTTCAGCCAGTGTCTGTCTCACAAGCTGATCCTGTTCCAACACCAGTTCCGCAAGAAAATCCTGTTGCGCAAGACGATCCAGCACCACAAGCCGATCCGGTTCCTCAAGAAGTGCCGGTGGCTCAAGAAACCGGCGACATGTTGCGTCACGAATTTTATTACGTGGATCGTGTCGGGTTAGAGCATCTAGAAGTGGTTATGGATGTTTTAGCAAATGATGAATGTGTTACAACCTGCAGCAACGTAAGCATCAAATACGCACCGAAAGTGGGCACCACAACTTGGGATGGTGACCAGCAGCGACTCATATATGAAGTACCCGAAGGCACAGCCTTGCCGGGTTGGGCTGTGGCGATTGGTTATGAAACCGACACCTCGCCATGGAACGCCATCGTCACTATTGTCTTCAACGAAATACCAGACCCTGGCTACCAAGACATCGCAGTCGGTGATGGCTTCTGGTGCGCTGTCACCGGCCAAGGTGCTATTGAGTGCGAAGGTGACAACAGCAGTGGGCAAACCAATGTTCCCAATGGCACTGATTTTGTTTCAGTGTTCTCAGGCGACGCCCATTCGTGTGCCATACGAACCAACGGCAGCGTCACATGTTGGGGAAGCAACCTGGTTGGCGAGTCAGCTGATCCCAGCGGCACATTCAAGATGCTTGGTCTTGGGTTACACGTAACTTGCGGGCTTAAGACAGACAACACTTTGGCATGTCAAGGCGCAAGTCACGGCAGCACAGACCTTCCCGGAGGCACTCACAAGTCACTGTCAATGGGGCAACTAAATGGCTGTTCAGTTACGACAGATAACGACCTGACATGCTGGGGCGAAGTAGGTGCGAACAAGCGAGACGTGCCACCTGACAAGGCAAAGCACGTAACAACTTCTGGTGTTCATTCGTGCGCTATCAAGCTAGATGACACTCTGACATGTTGGGGCTCTAACACAAAAGGTCAAGCCGATTCACAATCTGAAATGTTTAAGGCACTGGCTGCTGGCGGACAGCACACCTGTGGCATTAAAACCGACGACACGATTTTCTGTTGGGGTAACAACGACAACCAACAAACGATGTCACCTGACGGAACATTCAGCGCTATCTCGGCTTATGCAGACGCGACTTGTGCGTTGACAATGACCGGACAACGTGAATGCTGGGGAACGCTTAGCTAGGGGCTGATATCGACTGGGGTGCTTGGGACGTTGCCGGCGACGACATCCGGCAGGAACTCGCGGAGACGTTCGGGGACGGTCGAATAATCGCTAGATAGGAGCTCATCAAGGTTCCACCAGCCGGCGTCGATGAATGCGGCGACTTCTAAGGCTTCAAGACCTTGGGGCTTGTAGTCGCCTGTGTCGCATCTTGCGAGGAAGATTTGCTCATTCGACTCAAAACGCAGCCCGCTAAAGGTGTATTCCACATACTGCGTCCACACGCACGGGCCTAGCTCTACTTTGTCGATACCAGTTTCTTCATAAAGCTCTCGCAAGCACGCCACTCCTGGGTCTTCGCCCACACCAATTCCGCCACCTGGAATCTCTAACCATTCAGGCTTGTGCGGGTCAATCGGATCCTCTGAGCGGATCAGAAAAATCCTGTCACGGCTATCCAACAGCACACACCTCGCCGCCGGCCTCCTGATTGTGAACGACATCTGCTCACTCTCCCAAGTTGCGTTCGTGGCCTTTATCGGGCTTA
>JAAXHB010000289.1 GCA_012271125.1 Actinomycetota bacterium
CTGTGGAAAAGCTGTGGAAAAGCTGTGGAAAAGCTGTGGATATCTCGGTTTTGACTTACCAAAAACGGCAAAAAAGTCGCGAGTTTTTGAGCGGAATTTTTTTCAATTCTTGATTCAGATGCGAAAAAAAACCGGCCCTGTTTTTGCGGGTATCCGCGAGGATGAGAAACGCGTAATCTCTGATTCTTCAGGAATTTATGAGGATTCGCGCCGTTCTGTAGGCTATAGCCTGGCCATCTTTACCCTAATGGCCTGGCCATTGGCCACCCCAATAGCATTCAGATTCAGATATCAGATTCAGATAAGAGCTATTACTACGACTCTAGCGGGCGAGCCGCTCGCCGTTTCCGCTCAAGCGGCGGTAACGTCGAGCCGGCTTGCCGCGCCCGAGCCGATGTGCAATCCTACCGATCGTGCTCGATTCCAGAAATGGCGGCTTTCGGCCGCCCCGAACCAACCTCGGGAGGAACCCTCATGGTTTCAACAATCCGAAACGTGGTCCGTTCTGTCGCCCTGGCGATGGTCCTGGCCGCACTCTCAACCGAGAGCGCTCACGCCAACCGCTTCGGCGATGCGCTCGGCGCTCTTTTCCGGACCGGAGGTGAAGCCGCCGGCGTCGTGGCCTGCACGGTCGTCGCTGGCCCGGTCAACGCGGCAGACGATTCACTCGAGGCCGATGTCCTGTGTCTGGACACCTCGATTCAGATGCGCGTCGTCTGGCTTCGATTCAGCTCTCGAGATCGCCGTGCCGTCAATCGAAGCATCGCTCTCGGATCGACGGTCGTCGTGCGCAGTAGCTCGGGGCTCGTCGTCGATGGGTCGTCGGTGCTTCAGGCCAACCGGTGGCGCGCTCGACGAGGTGGAAATCCAGCCCGCTCGGAATTCCTCCGGATGGATGCCGCTCGCCTGCCGTTGCTCGCCTGGGCGCTTCGAGACGATCCCGACGTCGCACGGCACTTCGGTCTCAATTTTCACGATGTCGCGGCGCAGCTTCCCGGCGTGATCGCAATGCTCGAAGCTCTTGGCCACCCGGTTACTCGATAAATCGGCGCCAGAAGTCAACCCATTGAAGCATTAGAAGGAGCCCCCTAAAATGATGAGAAAAACGACTCTTCTTCGGCTGATCGGATGTTTGTGGCTGGTCTTTGTTCTGACCGGTTGCGACGGCGACACCACGACCAACAATTTCGGCGACCTACCAACCGAGCCCGGTGGCGTCTCGATCAATCTCGCCGGGCGGTGTGGTGCTGGACCGTCGAGCATCCTTTGCGAGGACATCTCGACCACAAATCCGACCGGACATGTCGAGAACGTCTCGATGGTCTTGCGCAACGCTGCGGGCGATACCGTCCAGACTCAAGACTTGCCCGGTGGATGCGGCACCGCCCCAACGGCGCCATGTAATCTTGAATTCCCTGGCCTGGCGCCAGGGGCTTACAGCGTGACGCACACCGTGACGCCTGACGATGGCGGGTCCGTAGCTCGAACAACCTATCGCGACCTGGTCGTCGGGTAGGTCATGCCGCGCCGTCGGGTGCGGCGTCCACATAGGCGATTGGGGCATCGGCGACGCCGGCGGACATGCCGAATGCGACTTCGACGGTTCCGCCGGCCAGCCCGCCTCAATTGCTATTCCAACGGCGACAGATTCAACGCGCTGTCGCCATATTTCGAACCGTTCCGAGAAAGGAAAATCAGATGAACACAACCCCCAAAACCGTGATGCGCGTCGACGATCTTGATTCGATGGTCATCTATCTCCAAGCCTGGGTCGAGCAGGAATCTCGTCGGCTTGACTTTGGTCTTGAGGATGAGCTGGATAAGGAATCCAAGCGCGCCTTCGCCGAGGGTCTCTCGCGGCCGGTGGTCTTCGCCGATGCAGAGGCCGGCATGATTCAAGCCGAGATCGGCCTATGGCATGGCTACGGCGGCCGAAAAGAGACGGTCGTGCTGCATTTCAAGCCGCCGGCGAGCGTTTCTCGCCTTGAAGAGCTGGCCGAGGATGGTTACTTTTCGCGAGACGTATTCCTCGACCGTTTGCGCGAGATGCTTCCCGGCACGGCCTATGAAGCCGTGGAACGATGGGCCGACACCGTTCAGCCGACGGCTATCGTCCGCGATGACGAGCCCGAATTGGACCTCGGAGAGGTCGAGCCCCTCGTTATCGATTTCAAGACCGGAGGGCTTGACGGTGTGAATAATTTCGATGTGACGTTGACAGCGCGAGCGGCGATCAGGTCTTCGGCCGATGTCGTTCATTTTTGGGCGAAGGTCGTCGTCAATGGAATTCACAACGATATCGATGTTTTTCGAGCTGCGGTGAATGCCGCCGGCTGGCCGGACTCCGTTTGCGTCATCTTTGGAGCGGCGCCAGATCCGGCGATTCTGCTTGAGTGGAAGCCCGAGAGTGGATTGACCATGCGTGATATGCGGGTCGAAACGACGCCGAGGCTGACGGATCGATTGATCGGAACCGCGGCGGATAACCTTTTGAAGGGCTCGCTTGTGAGCCTCTCTTCCAAGCGTCTGTCGACCTGATTCGAAGATCGAGTTTTACGGCCCGCCACGGCTTGAGCCAGGAGCGCTCGGATTGGCGGGGATCCGAGCGTCGTTCCGGAAACCAACAGGGAGTATGAACAATGATCCAAATTCTTCTTCACGAAATCGGCCTTCCTCGAGCCCGTGTTTTTCGGCGCGAGCCCTACGTGGTGAGCACCCTTTTGCACGGCAAAAGCTCGGGCGCGATTCCGTTCCAGACAACCCCCATGCGCGGTGTGAAGCGCGGAAAGCCTGCCGTCTTCGACCCTCCGGTGATCTTGATGGAAGTCGAGGACCCTGGCGAGCACATCTCGGGCGAGCTGTTGCTGTGCGACTCCGACGAGGATTTTCGGCATCTGGCCGGCACTCTCGGAAGCGTCTTCCGCGACATCTCGCGCGGCAGCAAGCTCGCCGCGCTTCTGTTGGGAGTCTCCCCGGGCGTCCGCATCGCGTCTGGTCTTGCCACTCGCGAAGCTCTGAAACCTGCCATCGACGCGATCGAGGAACGTTTGCGGCAGAGTGAAGACGATCTGCTCGGCCGCTTCGAAGTCTTTCTTGACTCGGCTGACGATTTTCGCGCGGGCGACCGCATCACGTTGGCGTCGACGCGATGCTTTCTAGAAATCGAGGTTCGCGAGCTGCTCGAGGCCGAGGAGATGACGACGGCGAGTGCGATCAAGTTGCTCTCGGAATGGCTGGCCGGCGTTCAGGGTGCGGGCTTGCTCGATCTTCATGAGGTCGCCGCGCGAATCGATACCGATCGTGAGCAATTGGAATATGATCTCGATCTCTTTCACAAGCTGGCGACCCTCGAGAACCCTTCGTTGAGCGATAGTGCTGCTTGGTCGGTGCTCCAATTGGTCGACTACGCGACGGATGGCGAATTTCGTCCGGGCGGCCTGCTGGCCAATCGCGCCTTGACGCCGGATCCGGTTCGCTTGGGGCAGGTGGTGGCGCACGTGGCGGAGATCTCTGGCGAAGACGAGGGCGGGTGGACGGCTGACGATGTCGACTTCGAAGGCGACCTGGCGTGAAAAACTCGCCAGCCTACGAACCGCCCACGAAGAACGCTCGCGACGTTCGGCGCATGAAAGCTGCCGGAACGTGGCGCCAGTACAAGCGCACGCGTCGCCGGCGCCGGAAGCGTCGTCGTTGATGTTGCGCATTTTCGCAACATGACACCATCGTGCGGCCCGGGTGCTTGACCGTACCCGGGCCGCATTGCGTTTCCGTGACTTGCTGGGTATCCTGAAACTATGAGCGTGATTCGAACCTCTCCCGTTGACTTGCTGAGAACGCCGAGAAGATACGACGATCTTGTCGCGTTGGCGACAGCCGAGCACGCCGTAAAGGTCTACGGATCGGCCGCGGAATACGGCTTCGAGGCGATGTCCGCCGGTTTCGAAGGCGGGACCGTTGTCGAGTCCGGGCCAGCTCAAATCGGGCTCAGCTGGTCACCCGAGGCCGTTGTCGTGGCGCCAAGGGGCTCGGATGAGCCGGGCGACTGGATCGGAAATCTCGCGTCGGTTGTCCGTTGGGGTTGGTTGCCGTACCTGCCCAAAGGCTGCCGAGCAGGTCTTGGCTTCCGGTCGCAGGCGCGAAGGGCTGCGCCGCTGGTGCTGGGGCGCCTCAGGCAGCTCCTGGCACGCCGTCCAGCCGCATCGGTCATCCTGACGGGCCATTCTCTCGGTGCTGCGGTTGTGCCGCTTCTCGTGGCGTACCTGCATCATCACGGCATCGACATACGCGTCGCGTACATGCACGAGCCCCCGCGTCCTGGGAATCTTGCGCTCGCAACCTGGTATGACCGAGCGTTCACGGCCGGCTCCACTCCGACATATACCGTCGTCAACGTCGTTGGCGGTGAGGCCGACTTGGTAACGAGAGTCCCCTTGAAGCGCCACGGCGCTCGGCACCTGGGCCGCTGCGTCATCCATAGCCAAGGACACAAGCTGCACGGGTGGGGAGCCTGGGCACGCCACCGCGAGGCGAATCCGGTCGGGTACATCGCGGCATGGCGTGTCATCACGCGAACCGCAGCAGCGATCCGGGCGCATCTCGGAGGCCGACTGCTCGAGACATTGCGGGGGAACGTGCAGGCAGAATAAAGGCGGAATATTTTTCCGACTTGATTCGAGGCGCAGTCCTTACATACATTTTTGGCAAACAAGGGTTGACATCTGCGCAAAAGCGGATATGATCTTCTCATCGAACGAACTTTCACGACGAGGAGAATCAAGCCATGCGAGACACCCTTTATGACAGCCGGCAAGCCCTTCGCATCACCGTAAACCCGAGCCTCCGAAGAGCAGCCGGAACCCTGGCGATCGACTGCCCGCACCACGCCGGCCTTGGCGGCCCTGCTGTTGACATTTCGATCGAGCTGCCGACCCTGAACACCGAGACGTTTGGTCATCACTACCGCGTCGGAGAGGCGGCAGAGCAGATCAAATGTGCCAACCGTCGCGTCGCTCATCGCTGTCGCGAGTTGGCGACCGAGCTGCTGGCCCACGCCGAAGCCCTGGACGCTCATACAGAGGAAATGATCGAGGCATCTCTCGCGAGCGAGTCGATCGATCTTCCGCGCACCAAGATGACCCCCGAGCAAGCGGCCCGAGCGCTTTACGCGATCGTCTGCCGCGCCGCGGTTGAGCAGGGTCACGACATCGGAATCGAGGTTTCCCTTTGTGATCCCGATGAATCGATTCGCCGTTCGGGCTGGAATTGCTGGCAAGTGCAATGGGAGGCCGGCCCGCATGATTGGGCGGTCCAAGCGTGTGGCGGTCTCGATCCCATTGGGATCCACGGCTCAATTGACCTCACGAACGATCGCGCCGGTTTTTTCGCCGAGCCCGGGTATTCATTCTCGGTCTGCTTTTACGACAGCTAAAGCAAGCGGCAGAATCTGGCCAGGAAAGAAGCGCTAATTATGTTGGCGCTTTTTTTGTCTTTTGGGGTTGACATCTGCAAAAAGGCGATATACATTACATTCATCGAACGGACACGGCAACGACAAACCCGCAGAGGAGCGAATCATGGACGTACAGATCATCGATACCAGCAGCTCGGAATACACGGACACGGTCACGATCCGCGTCGACAACACCGAGGCTTTCGTGTCGCGGAGCAAGCGTGACGGCGAGATCAACGTTCTCTGTATGAACGCCTCGAATCGGGTCTGGCGGGGCTCGGGTCGCTTCTTCGGCACCTGGGAAGCTGCTCTCGAGGGATACAAAAGCGCCAAGATGAAGACTGCGATTTCTGCGGCCCGCGATTTGATCGAGGCTGAAGAAGACGAAACCGAAGACGGACCCGCCGAGACTCACGCGGTCGTCCGCTACGTCGGTGAATCAACCTCGTGGAAAACCGCCCGCGTCGAGTCCAGCGTCGAGCAAGGCGAAGACGAGATTGGCGTCGAGTTTCAAGAGCAAGTCATCCGCGCCATGGCAAAGACCGTCGGATCTGGCGCGCTGACGTGGTACAACGACCGCGAAATCAACGCCGTTCTTCACCGGGCCGCCGAGTTGGGGTGGGTGTTTCGCCCGAGCACGTCACAAGTTCAATGGACAGATGAAGGCATAGCCGCACTCGATGAGGAGACGAGCCAGCGAGTCTACGCAGAGATCCGACAAGATGAGGAGCGCCAGGCCGCAGAGAAGACGCGCCGGCGCGAAGAATCGCAGCGGCGCCGGCGCCTTGAGGCCGAGGCCGAAGCGAGGGCGGCCCATGACGAGAAAGTCGAGCGCCGGAAAAGTCTCATTGCGGCCGAGCGGCGAGCTTCAATCGCGCTCGAGTCCCAAGGTCCGGCGCTTTATGTGCATCGGACAAAGCCCGGCGAGTGGTGGGCGACGGTTGAGGGTTCGAGTCACCCGGTGCCGTTCAGAACGAGCCGCGAAGCCTGTGCCGCGGTCGAGGCGCTCGTCAAGTCCTGGCGCTTTACGATCGAACACAGCCCGATTCCGCCCTATGTGCCAGCCTGCACGCCGAACGGCGACCCGGTCGAATACCGGACCGGCTGTCTCCCATGTGCTCATTGCGGCGCGCTGACGTCGACAGATGACGAGATGTGCGTCGAGTGTGGCGCCAGGGCCGACGAAAGCCTCGTCGAGTGCGAATCATGCCTCGGGTCGGGCGCGGCTGAGGATCGCACACCGTGCGTTTTCTGCGGAGCCTTGGGGCGGGTTGAAACGCCGCATGCCAGCTGGCGGGGCATCGTCGTTGTGATCGACGAGAGCGGAGCGCATAGCGTGGCGTGACAGCCGAATCAAAAGGCGGAAGACGGGGTGAAGATTTTTGTAAATTGGGGTTGACTTATGCAAAATCGGGGTGTAGTATTTAATCATCGAACGGGCAACAAATACCGAGAGGAGACACCCATCATGAGCGCCACGGTTTACCACCTTGAAACAATTGACGGCCGTTTGGTTGGTCAAGTCGAGTTTCTGCCCGGGGTCGGAGTCGCCCTGCCTTGGCCTTTGTACTTGTCGCCGGAAAGTGTTTTGACGCTGACGGTTGAAAGCCTCGCGCGGAGCATGGCAGAAGACCAGACGATTCATTCAACCGACTTCCACACGGCCCCGAACGAAGAGGCGGCGGCCGAATACGAAGCCAGTTATAGACTCATCAGGACGTCGAAAAGGACAATTTCAACGCGCCAGGCCGCGAGGCTTCGCAAACAGTGGCAGGGGGCGTAATCGTGGCTTACAAGACAACCCCGAAAAGCAGCTGGATTTTAGGCACCGATTACGCGCCGGCCGGCGACAAGACGGGAACCCTTGCGCTACATCTGCGCGCCCGCCGCACCCTGTTTTACTTCGGCGTCCCGTGCTGGCTTCGTGGCCTTCTGCATGCGAGCGGCTCGATCGGCCGGGCTTATCATCTGCTCGTCAAGGGCCGCTACACGTGCCGGACGCTCTATTGGTCCGACCA
>JAAXHB010000290.1 GCA_012271125.1 Actinomycetota bacterium
CGACCAAGCAGTTCGCCCACCTGCAGGTCACGAACCGCCACAGCACCCTCAACGGCTGCAAGAGATCGCATCGAGCTGTTAGCCACCGTTGGCGACAACTCCATGGGTTCAAGTGACACGTCTTGAGCTGTGATTGGCGACCCCAACGGAATGTCACGATTAGTTACAAGGTAAGCTGAAGTAGGACCTGTATCCCCAGTTGCCATGACAAATGCCCCTACCGCTGCCACAGTTACCAGAGCCGCACCGGCCACAGCTCGGCCGCTGGGCAACCGACGCCTCGGCGCGACCGTTACTGGGCTGCTTGCTGGATCATGACTAGCGGCTCCCTCGTTACCAAAGGATCCCTTGTCGACAAGTTGTCCCTTGTCGCTAGAGGATCCCTTGCTCCTCGAGTATCCCTTATTCATTGTGATTGGTGTCATACAATCTCCTTAGGATGTATTCAGGTCAACTAGCGATGCGATGTGTTCACACCCAGACGATGAAAGACCATCATCTGATGCGTCACTCGCTCGCTAGCGACACCTCAAGCAGAAGCCGTCAACAGCTTCTGCGAGTTAGTTCTTCAGGCCACGCCGTTCAGCGACGTGCACGATGAAAGGAAATATAGTGGAAAAAATTGAAACCACAACCTCAGATGAAGAAATTGATCTCACGGGAAGTGAGTGGCTAGGCACAACTGCCACAGCCAAACGTCTCGGGATCACGACTCGAACCTTGTATAGGTTCATCGATGAGGGCCAGTTGCCCGCCTATCGGCTAGGTCGTGTTATTCGGATCAAGAACACCGACATCGACACCTTTATAGAAGGTTGCCTTATTGAACCAGGCACGATTGCGCACCTTTATCCACCAGCAGCCACTGCTGACAACTCATAGGCACCAGTCCTACGGGACTGGCAACAATTAACTAACAAGGCACGCACTAGCTGAGCTAGTGCGTGCCTTGTTTCATTGTTGGGGTTTCATTGTTGGGTTCGGGACAGTTCTGCTAAGCGCTAACGCTCAATGTGAGTTCAGTGCCGGATCTCGTAATACCAGTTGGTCGGATCGACATCTATGTCATGACGTTTGAAACGACTGAAGCCAGCCTTGTCGGTCATTGCTTGCAGGCGTTCAGGGGTCAGACCTAGCGTTCCCAACCCCGCACCTTCAGGTTCTGACAACGACGACGACATGCAATAAAACACCGACATCGCATACATGTAAGGCAGTACCGGAATCTTGCGGTTGGCTTCAAGGTCACCACGAGTTTTGATATCGGCGACTAGCCACCAGCCCGCCGGTGACAGACACTCATAGGCAGCCGCAGCAGCTTGGGTCGGACGTGGAAGGTCATGAAGCACATCCAGCGTCACCAACAAGTCCACCACCCCGCCAGCTTCATTGGTGACAATATCTTTCAAATCGTCAAAGGTGCCTTGGACATAGCGCAAGTTGTCAAGGCCGTCACCAGCTTCTTGAGCTTTGGCAATCGCACGATCTGAAGGATCAATCCCCAGAACAGTCGCCGCTGGAAACGCTTGAGCCAACAGCAATGACGCGGCACCGCTGCCGCAGCCAACGTCAACAATCGTGCCACCTTGTCTAAGACGATCAACTGCTCCATCAAAGGCAGCCAAAATCACCGGCACCAAAAATGCCTGCTGCTTAGCCGCCGACATCGCCGACTGCATATGACAGGTGTGCTCGCCATGATCAGCCCAACCCACACCTATGCCGGTACGAAAGGCCTCAAGCGTTGCTTCAATCTCTCCATGGGTCATCGGTGGGCCAAACACCTCAGGCATATAAGCCCAATGCGTCGAATCTGTTAACGCCACCTTTGCCTCAGGCGTAAGCGCAAAACATCCGTCGCGATGTTGAACCAGATCGGTCGAGGCAACCCCTTCAAGCCACTCACGAATCCATCGTTCCTGCAATCCAGTAGCAGAGGCAAGCTCGGTGCTGTTGCAGGGTTCGTTATCGGCAAGGGCACGCCATAGGCCGAGGCGTGTTCCTAAATGCATCAGCGCTGAGACGAGTTCACCTTGTTTGATCCGGTAGAGCTCTAGCACCGTCAAGGGGAGCTGATCAGGATCAACCTCGCTGCGGAATGTGTTGTTTGTTTCCTGCCGGTGGTGCTTAGACATTTTCAAACTTCCGATGTTTTCGGAGCGGGCGACCGGAATCGAACCGGNNGTTCTAGCCGTTGAACTACGCCCGCGAAGCCCTAACGCTACCCAAAGAGCCATAAGGGGGCATCGGTACAATCACAGGGTGAACCACAGCTTGGAAACCCTTGATGACAACCGTGTCAAGCTCAGCATCGAAGTCGCCGAGGAAGAGCTAGAACCCCACATTGATGACGCCTTTCGCCGCATCGCCAAAGAAGTCCGCATTAAGGGATTTCGACCCGGCAAAGTCCCACGCAAGTTTCTTGAGCAACGTCTCGGCTATCAAACTGGCCGCTCCGAAGCGCTCAGCAGTTGCATTCATCAATACTTTGCCCAAGCCCTAAAAGAGACCGAAATCGAAGCCATCGAAACATCAGAGATCGACATCACCAGCGGCGAAGAATCTGGTCCGCTCAATTTCTACGCAGTCATAGAAGTCCGCCCTGATATCAAGATCAAGGGCTACGACAAGCTTCGAGTCGAAATAGAAAACCCCAATCCAAGCGACGAAGACATCCAAGC
>JAAXHB010000291.1 GCA_012271125.1 Actinomycetota bacterium
GGGTCGAGCTCGATCTCCTCGATGCTCCAAGGAGTGTTTAGCTCACGAAGAACAGCGGCTTTAGTCTTCATAACCCAACGCTAGCCCAGCGGGTAGGTGGAAAATATGGGCGTGGGTAGGTGGAAAGGGGTAGCAGGTAAAGGAAGGTGGGCGGCGAAGGTTAGCTGGGGAGGGTGCGCCAAGGGGTTTCGGCACCCCAGCAGCGAATGGGTCCTTCGGTGGCGTTGTCGCTGGGTTTGGTAATGCCGCAGCTGTGGGCTTCGCCGACGGAGATGTCTAAAAAGTCGACGTCAGATGGTGGATCGTTGCTGTTCCATTCGGCACCGTTACCCCAGCAAACGGCAGTGTCGTCAGTTTTGATGCCACAGCCGTAGTAGGCCTTTAGTTCTATGAACTTGAAGCTCGTGTTTGCAGGGGGAGTTAGTTCAGTGTCACTGTTTCCGCCGCCCCAGCATTGCACGCTGTTGTCGGCTTTAATGGCGCAGTAGCCGTAGTCGGAACCGTCAAGGAAGATGTAGTCGTTGTCATAACCGCTGTCGTAGTTGGGAGCGTTTTCACCGTTGTTGTCTTCACTCCAACAGAAGAGACGCTTAGCAGTTGTGATGGCACAAGACGCCACTTCAGAGGCAGCAATGTGAGTGAAGGTATTGCCGTTGCCGTCATCATCTTGGTCCGCGGTGTAGTCCTCGCTAGAGCCCCAGCAGACAATTTTGCCATCCGTTTTGAGGCCGCAAGTGTGGTCCGTGCCCGTAGCGACACGAGAGAAGGGGCCGGAAGGTTCGGTTTCTTGGCTGCTGTCACCCCAACAGTGGGCGTTCCCACCTTCTATGACCCCACAGAAGTGGTTGTTATGGGCGTCGATTTGTATGAAGTCACCGCTCGGGGCTTCAAAATCTTCGCCGCTGTCAGTCTTGGCACCCCAACATTCGACGCTCTTGTCGGCCATGACCGCGCAGGAGGTGTGCTCAACGCTGGCAATGTCGGTGGCGTTGCCTTCGGGTATGTCGAACTGGCCTCTAAAAGGATTACCCCAGCAGCGCCACAAGCCGTTGGTGTAACGAGCGCAGGTTGAACCAATAGAGGTTTGGACGTCAGTGAAGGTGCCCGATGGAGCAGAAAGAGCCTGGCCTTGTTGGGTGCCTAGGCCCCAGCAGGTGATGGTGTCGTTGGTCGTGATACCGCATGTGTGGCTACCGCTCATTGATAGCGCCTTGAATGAGCCGCTAACAGTAGAGGGGGCCTGACCAGAGGCGTTATTTCCCCAGCAGCTCACGGCACCGCCGGTGGCAATGGCACAACCATTGAAGGATGCTTGGGCTACGTGTGTATATGTGCCTGTATCCGGAGCATTTATTCGATTGTTGTTGGTGTTGACAGCCCAGCAGGAGAGGCTGGAATCTGACAACACTACGGCACATGCCGCATCCCCACCCGAAGAAACTGCTTTCACTGCAACGTCGGGCTTATCGGTCTGCAATTTGTTGTCGGTTCCGCCCCAACAGTCGAGCGTGTCGTCAGACATTTTGATTCCGCAGGTAAATGCGCCTCCGGCGGAAATGGATTTAAACGTGGTGGTTGCTGGTGCGCTGGTTCTATTGCTTGCGCTGTTGCCCCAGCACGCGGCGGTGTTGTCGGTCTTGATGCCACAAATGTGTTGACTACCGGCTGAGATTGCCTTGAAGCTGGTGTTTTGGGGGATGTTGTCGACAACTTCGGTGTAGGTGCCCCAGCATTCGACCGTGCCACCGGTTTGAAGAGCGCATAGGAACTCGTTCTCGGAGGCGCTGCCCACAACCTGCAGGTAGGTCTGGTAGAGGTCAGTGTTGACGGTGACAGTGGCGGGAGTGGCTTGACCGTCGGTTGTGTAGGTGAAGGTCATTGTGGCGGGGATGTTGGGGGCATCGTTTGCGGTGACAGCCCAGGTCATCATTTCGGTTTGGGTATCCCAGGTGAGAGTGCCAACATTCGGGCTGGGATTGGAATGTTGGAGGTTGAAGCAGTCGGCGTTGCAGGTGTCGCCGGTGAGGATGGAAAGAGGTCGGGTCATGGCGACGTTGTTTAGGTGGTAGTAGCCATCGTCAAATGTCTTGTTGGTGAGGGTGTCGGTTTTAGTTGTGATGGTGACTGTTGCGGTGGCGGGGGTGAGATTGCCGCTGGTGTCATAGGAGCCGTCTGTTCGGTACTTGAACGTCATCGATGCTGGGGCGGCGGTGCCTGAGGGGATGGTGTAGTCCATCATGTTTGTGGTGGAGTTCCATGTGAGGGTGCCGATGTTCGGGGTTGGGCCTTCGGTTACACGAGGGTCGTCGCAGCCGGCGGCGCAGTTGTCGCCGTTACGAATGTCGAGGGGGATTGTTATTAGAACGACGCCGCGACGGTCGGCGGTTAGGTCAGTGTCGTCATCGAGAGTGTCATAGGTGGTTGCTATGTTGACAGTGACGGTGGCGTCGCCGTCAATAAGGGAACCTTCGGTTGAGTAGTCAAAGGTGATTTGTGACGGTGCGACGGTGCCTTCGGGGATGGTGTAATCCATGCGGTCGGTGGTGGAGTCCCATGTGAGGGTGCCGACGGCGGGGGTCGGACCGGAGGTGACGGTGATGGTGTCGCAGTTGGTCTGGCAGGTGTCGCCATCGAGTATGTCGAGGGCGGCTTCGAAGGCGATGGCACCGTCACGGGCTTCGTTGAAGGTGTCGTCGTCGAGGGTGTCGACCTTGGTGGTGATGGTGACGCGGGCGGTGGCGGGGGTGAGGTTGCCGTTGGTGTCATAGGAGCCGTTGGTGGCGTACTTGAAGGTCATTGTGGCAGGGGCGGTTGTGCCGGCGGGGACGGTGTAGTCCATGCGTTGGGTGGCGTTGTTCCATTGGAGGGTGCCGACGTTGGGGGTTGGGCCTTCGGTTACACGGAGGTTGTCGCAGCCGGCGGCGCAGTTGTCGCCGTCTCGGATGTCGAGGGCGACTGTGTAGGCGGAGTTGCCGAGGCGTTCGGCGGTGAGGCTGGTGTCGTCATCAAGGGTGTCGTAGGTGGTGGTGATGTTGACGGTTGCTGAGGCGGTGGCTTCGTCAGTTGATCTGCGGGTCGTGTAGGTGAAAGCGACGCTGGTTGGGGCGACGGTGCCTTCGGGGATGGTGTAATCCATGCGTTGGGTGGCGTTGTTCCATTGGAGGGTGCCGA
>JAAXHB010000292.1 GCA_012271125.1 Actinomycetota bacterium
CCCACTACACAAGCCGCCGATTGCCTCATCGCCGGCGAAGTCGGCATTGGCAACACCACAACAGCTGCCGCAATAATCGCTGCTGTCACCAAAAGCTCAGCCGAAGCCGTCACCGGTGCCGGCGCAGGCATCCCCACCCAAGGCCTAACCCACAAGCAAGCCCTCGTCACCCAATCAGTAGAGCGAGCCCACTGGACAACTGCAACCCAACTACTCGCCGAACTCGGCGGCATAGAAATCGCCGCCCTCGCCGGTTACTACATTGCCGCCGCCCAAGCCCGCGTCCCCTTTATCGTCGACGGTGTCGTCGCCGCAGCCGCCCTCTGCGCCGCCGACCTTCACGCCCCAGGCACAGCTCGTCTATCCATAGCCGGACACCTATCAGCCGAACCCGGCGCAGCCGTTGCTCTAGAGCATCTTCAGCTCAAGCCATTGCTGGATCTAAACCTGCGCCTCGGCGAAGGAACCGGCGCTTGCCTCGCGTTCCCGCTGCTTGTAGCCGCAGCAGAAGCGCTTAACTCAATGGCAGACCTACCCGTCTAGCCAGCGGCAATCACCACCAGCGTCCAAATCTGTCCATCGGAGCCAAAGCCCCAAGAGTTATTCGCAGCCCACCGAGCAAGTCGTCGGAGGCAGTGACTCACCAGCACTACATGGCTGACCCTGGCCCGTATAAAGACCCTCAACCACATACCAGCCGGATTCCTTGCCAACCGAATTGAACGATGTCGCCGCCAACCGCACCGGCACATTCAACGGCACACCAACCACGGTCGCCGCCCAACGATTGCCACCGGCGCGACTCGTGTCCAGCTCGCTCACATCCAAGTTGCCACGATTGCTGCGGAATGGCCCGCCGTCCTCGCTCATGTAAACCCGCACGGAGGCAACATTGGCCGGATTGTCAGGCGCATCCCATTCCAAGGTCAACTCGTTGGCACCTGTGCCCGCCAAACACTGCGGGTTAGCAGGCGGCTGCGGGTCGCCCGAACCGCCGGATCCCGACGCCAACGTGGTCGTCGTGTCGGTTCCGTCGTCAGGCGAAATGATGATCGGAAGCGTCGTCGTTGATGAGGTCACCACCGGCCGAGACGTCGAAGGCGCAACGGTCGTGTCGGTCAGCAACACATTGTCCACAGCGCTGCTATCGGATCCCCCGTCATCGCCTCCGCCGCACGCCGCGGCACCCAGGGCGAACGCCAGAGCAACTGCCCCAAGCTTCATCATTCTCACAGGCGATAATTTCACAGGCGACATTTTCATGGACGACTCCCTTCCGGCGCTCACAATACAAGCCACGCCCTAAACATTTTGGGATTTCGTTACTAACAGCNNATGTCGCATATCTCCTAAAACTCCCCATAATGAAACATGCCAATAGCGACGACGCTCGACGACGCGACGCTTGACGACCCAAGAGACGAGCTTTGTCGCATCCTTTCTGTCGACGACCCTGCTCCACCGCTTTGGGACGCTGTCCACGACGGCCGCATGGATCAAATCGTCCCCGAATTCGCCGCCCTTGAAATGGAACAAGACCCCGACCATCGCCATAAAGACGTCCTCTGGCACACGATTGTCGTCGTTTCCCTCGCCCCAAACGACCTGATCGTGCGCCTCGCCGCACTATTCCACGACATCGGCAAGCCAAAAACCCGCAGCTTCGAAGGCGGTGAGGTCACCTTCCGCCACCATGAAGCCGTCGGCGCTCGCATGACCCGTGACCGAATGACCAAACTCGGTTTCGACGATGACACCACCGAAGCTGTCAGCGAACTCGTGCGCCTATCCGGGCGTTTCAAGGGGTACGAC
>JAAXHB010000293.1 GCA_012271125.1 Actinomycetota bacterium
CTACCAGATCACCCAACGCGCCGACTTCTTCGAGGAAGAGGTGGGCCTCGAAACCACGCTCAAGCGGCCCATCATCAACACCCGCGACGAACCCCACGCCGACCCAACTAAATACCGACGTCTTCATGTAATCCTCGGCGATGCCAACATGTCCCAAGTCGCCACATTCCTAAAACTCGGAACAACCGCCATGGTGTTAGCTCTAGCCGAAGACGACGCCGCCAAAAACAATGCCAACGGCGTCACCAGCACTCTGGCATCTCCTGTAGCAGCAATTCGCCAAATCAGCCATGACATTTCCCTAACAAGCCCTCTATTGCTAGAGGACGGCCGCACCGCCACCGCGCTTAACTGCCAATGGGAGCTCTACGCCGCAGCTTCGGCATATATCGAAAGTCACGGCCCCGATGATGTCGGTGGAGAAGTCGTTGCCAAAGAGATACTGCATCGCTGGGAATCGGTGCTCGCCGGTCTAGAAAGCGACCCCATGAGCATGGCAACCCAGGTGGACTGGGTCGCAAAACTGCGCCTTCTAGAGGGCTATCGCCAAAAACACGATCTTCGCTGGGGTGACGCACGCATCCGTGCCATGGACATCCAATACCACGATCTGCGCCCCGAACGTTGTCTCGCTACTAAAGCAGGTCTCGAAACCCTTGTCGACGACGCTGACGCAGAGGTTGCCATGACCGAACCACCCCCCGACACAAGGGCATATTTCCGCGGTAAATGCCTACAACGCTTCGCCGAAAACATCGTTGCTGCTAACTGGGATTCGGTTGTTTTTGAAACCTCCAACGGCTCGCTGCGGCGTGTCACGATGATGGAACCCGAAAGAGGCACCGCTAGTCACCTAGAACACATTTTTGACCAATGCCAAGACGTCGACGAACTCTTAACAGCCCTCAGCAACTAGCCCACGCAACCCTTTTCTTAGCACTTTTAGAGTCGCTTAGCTCATAACCTTTAGTTGTGGTAAAAAAGCAGCAAACTAGTCGTCCCCGTAAAGAGCGCGAGTCACAAGACTTGCCAGATGAGAACATGGCTCCCGACGCTGGATCAGCCGCCCCGCTTTCAGTTGGTGAAGCTCAAGACATTGACGATTTACTTGACGAAATCGATGAAGTCCTTGAAACTAACGCTGAGGAGTTCGTAAAGGGATACGTCCAAAAAGGTGGCCAATGACGCTGCCGCATTTTGAGCCGGGCACCGACCCAGGACCTGACTTCGTCTCACTTCTTCATCAGGTCAAACAACCCTGGGCTCCTGACGCCACCGAATTCGCAGTTCCTCCTGCAGAGTTGCGTCATGGAACCACATGCGTGGCGCTGCGTTACGCGGACGGAGTTGTCCTTGCCGGCGACCGCCGAGCCACTGCCGGCAATCTCATTAGCAACCACCGCATGGAAAAAGTTTTCCCTGCCGACGAATACTCAGGTGTCGCAATTGCTGGCGTCGCTGGCCCTGCCATTGAAATGGTGCGTCTTTTCCAACTACAACTTGAGCACTACGAAAAGGTCGAAGGCACCCACATAAGTCTCGAGGGCAAGGCCAATCAGCTCAGTCAAATGGTGCGCGCCAACCTCGGTGCAGCCATGCAAGGCCTCGTGGTCATCCCCATTTTCGCAGGCTTTGACCAAGTAACCGAAACAGGACGAATCTTTGAATATGACGTCACCGGTGGCAGATACGAAGAGCGAGACCATACAACCAACGGCTCAGGCTCAATGCACGCCACCACAGTTCTCAAGCTCGGCTTCAAAGAAGCTATGACCCGCGATGACGCGGTCGCATTAGCCATGAAATCCCTAATGGTTGCCGCCGAAGCCGACTCAGCCACCGGCGGCCCCGACCCAACCCGTTCTATCTTTCCAGTGGTGGCATCCATCACCGCTAATGGCTATGAGCGACTATCCGATGATGACCTACGCAGTCACGCCGAACAAATTCAAGGCGACCTACACGGCACCAAAAAGCCTAGGGGAGCGAAGAAATCATGACTCCCACGATCTTGCTTGGAGCGTGACGCTATGACCCCTACGACCTTGCTCGGAGCGTGAAGCCATGACCCAAGGTGCGAAGCCATGACAATGCCGTTTTACGTTCCGCCCGAGCAGATGATGAAAGACCGAGCCGACTACGCTCGCAAAGGCATCGCACGCGGCCGCAGTCTCATCGCCTTCCAATACCGCGATGGCATCGCCATCGTCGCCGAAAACAACTCACGCACCCTGCGCAAAATCAGCGATATATATGATCGCATCGCCTTCGCCGGCGTCGGCAAATACAACGAGTTCGACCAGCTGCGCATCGCCGGCGTCCGCCATGCCGATCTCAAGGGTTTCGCCTTCAGTCGAGACGACGTCGATGCTCGCAGCCTCGCCAACGCCTACGCCCAAAGTCTCGGCCATATCTTCACCCATGAACTCAAACCCATGGAAGTTGAAATTCTCGTCGCCGAAATCGGGCTCGAACCCGACGGCAGCGAAGACCGCCTATTCCACATTCTCTATGACGGAATGATGGTCGACGAACACGATTGGGTCGTGCTCGGCGGCGAAACCAAAGCCACCACCGACACCTTTACTGAGGTAATCCAAAACGGCCAACGTCCAACGCTGGAAAACGGCATCAAAGCCGCGGTAACCGCACTCTCCGGCCCTGACCGTGAACTAGGTGCCGACAGTCTCGAGGTAGCGGTGCTGGATCGCAAGAACTCTCGCCGCGCTTTTGAGCGCATCACTGACGAAGCCCTCACCGCGATTCTTGCTACCTAGCCGATAGTTCACTCCCTTGGCAATCCGCCACTTCTCACTTCTCTCACATAGCTGCATAACCTCTGCGCCTGCTATCTCAGGCATGAGATGATGAAACGTCGCATATTCGGAATCGAAACCGAATTCGGCGTGACTTGCCACTGGCAAGGGCAACGTCGTCTCAGTCCCGATGAAGTCGCCCGTTATCTCTTCCGCAAGGTCACCAAATGGGGACGCAGCAGCAACGTTTTCTTGATCAACGGCTCGCGCCTCTATCTTGATGTCGGCAGCCATCCCGAATACGCCACCGGTGAATGCGACTCTCTATATGACCTAGTCGCCCATGAAAAAGCCGGCGAACAGATCATGGAAGGACTTCTGCGCAACGCCGAACACCGCTTAGCACGCGAAGGCATTCGTGGTGACGTTGTCATGTTCAAAAACAACACCGACTCAACCGGCAACAGCTACGGCTGCCACGAGAACTATTCCGTGTTCAGAGATGACGATCAGCGCCGCATTGATGAAGTCCTAATACCGTTTCTAATTAGCCGCCAGATTTACGCCGGTGCCGGCAAAGTCCTCTCCACTTCACGCGGTGCTCGCTACTGCTTAAGCCAGCGTGCCGAGCACATGTGGGAAAGCCACTCATCAGCCACAACCCGATCTCGTCCAATCATCAATACCCGTGACGAACCCCATGCCGACCCTGAAAAGTTCCGCCGCCTTCATGTGATAGTCGGCGACTCCAACATGAGCGAATACCAGACCTTTCTCAAGGTCGGTGCCTGTGCTTTGATGTTGCGCATGCTTGAAGAACCCAGGGTCATCCTTCGAGACATGACTCTAGAGAACCCGATCCGGGCAATTCGCGAGATCTCACACGACATCACCTGTCGCCGTAAAGTGAAACTCGCCAGCGGTCGTGAAGTCAGCGCCCTTGATATTCAAAGCGAATACCTAGAGCGTGCTCTGCGCTTCGCTGCACACCATGACCTAAGCGACGAGGAAAAACAGGCGCTGTCAATGTGGGAGCACTGCCTAACCGCCTTACAGCGTGACCCGCTTGAGCTGCATCGTGAACTGGACTGGGTCAGCAAGTACCGAATGATTGAGCGCTACCGAGCAAAACACCAACTAGAGATCGGTGACCCTCAAGTTGCGCTGCTCGACCTTCAATATCACGACATTCGTCGGCCAAAAGTCGATCCCCAAAAAGATGACTTGCCCAAAGGTGGCTTGTATTACCTGCTGGAACAACACGGTCGAATGCAACGCATGGTCGATGACGACCACATTGAATATGCCAAAACCAATCCCCCTCAAACCACACGAGCTCGCATTCGCGGCGAGTTCATCCGCCGCGCAACTGAAAATCAGCGTGATTTCACCGTCGACTGGGTGCACCTAAAACTCAACGATCATCCCCCTCGCACCGTCATGCTGCGTGACCCCTTCAGGTCACACGACGAGCGTGCCTCCAAGCTCATTGATGTTCTATAAATGGACGAAATGGACGTGATCCTTCGGCTACCCCGACTCCTGCTGGCAAGCTAGACATAACTATGAGCGAGGCATTTAACCGCCAACAAGAAAAATTGAGTCGACTAATCAACCTGACGCTTCTTCTCGTTCAAACCCCTAGGCCGCTCACCGCCGAAGAAATTCGCAAAGAACTGAGCGACCATTCCGCCTACGCATCAGACCAAAGCTTGGAGTCCTTTCGCCAAGCCTTCGAGCGAGACAAAAAAGACCTGCGCTCCATGGGTATCCCAATCACCACTCAAAAATGGGAACACGGCGACCCAGCAGTCGATCATTACAACATCGACCTAGACCGCTACGTCGAAAGAGATATTCGCTTCTCCTCAGAAGAGCTAGCCGTTTTGAACCTTGCTGCCCAACGAATCCAACTACCCGGTGTGCGTGACGCTCTCATAAAGGCCGGCATAGCCGGTGATCATTCCAGTCGGCACCCCAGTCGCCCTCGTCCAATCAGTGGCGAAATCCCATATGAAGAAGCTGTCGGACTGCTCGCTTCAGCTGCGGCTCGACGCAAAGCTGTCGAGTTCAAGTACCAACGACAAGGCGGCGAAACAACAACACGCACTGTTGAGCCCTGGAGAATGGCTTTTTCACGAGGTCGCTGGTATTTCGTCGGTTGGGATCACCTACGCAACGACGAGCGCACCTTTCGCATCGACCGTATTGTCAGCGAACCAGTCGAAGTGGGCAAGGCAACACAACCCCGAAGCGCAGGCCGTGACTTGACCACAATCTTGCCTTGGGATTATTCCAACAATCCACCGGTACAAACCAAAATTCTCGTTGACGCTCCTAGGGTCAGTTGGGCAGAGCAAACAACCGGTGTGGCACCGGAACTCCAAGATGACGGTTCAGCCATCTTCACGCTCTTGGTCAGAGATTTTGAAGGCTTGCGTGGCTTCGTGCTAGGGCTTATGCAACACGGCGAAATCCTCGAACCATCAGAGTTTCGAACCAAAATAATTGACTGGCTAAAGGCACAAGCATGAGTCCTAGCAAGGCAGGCGAACTAGACGCTCGCGGTCGCACCTTGCGGCTCTTGAGTCTGCTTCCTTGGGTGGCAGCTCGAGGCGGCGCAACCCTGAGCGAAATCGAAAAACATTTCGGTTACCCAAACAAAAGACTTTACGCAGACCTCACTTCACTAGCCGACAGCAACGACCCTTTTGACAGCAACAGCCCTTTATCGGCAGTCCAAATCGAAATACTGACCGAAGACGACGAGGTGCGCATTATTTGCCCAAGCTGGATGGCAGACCCAATGCGCCTCTCAGCTGCTGATGCCACCCGGCTTTTCACCGCTGGCTCAGCCATGTTGAGCCTTTTCCA
>JAAXHB010000294.1 GCA_012271125.1 Actinomycetota bacterium
AACCACGAGGACTTTGACCCCGCCACCGATCTGGTCACATCGAACGCATCTTGCACCACCAACTGTCTCGTGCCAATGGTCAAGGTCCTCGACGACGCCTTCGGCGTCGAACGCGGACTAATGACCACCATCCACGGCTACACCGGCGACCAAGCCCTTGTCGACGGCCCCCACTCAGACTTACGCCGAGCCCGTGCTGCCGCGGTCAACATCGTGCCAACCTCCACCGGCGCAGCCCGAGCCACCAACCTCGTGCTCTCAGCTATGGAAGGCCGACTCGACGGCATCGCCCAGCGAGTCCCAATCCCCGACGGCTCAATCACCGACCTCACCGCCCAGCTCGCCACCGATGCCACCAAAGATCAAGTCAACGAAGCTTTCCGTGCCGCCGCCGAATCCGGTGCCTTGGCAAATGTGCTCGACTACAGCGAAGCCCCACTGGTCTCATCAGACATCGTCGGCTCACCAGCCTCGTGCACTTTCGATGCCGGCCTCACTATGACTATTGGCAATCTGGTCAAGGTCAACGGCTGGTACGACAACGAATGGGGTTACTCCAATCGTCTAGTCGACATCGCCGCCATCATCGGTGCCGCAAACCAATAAGAGCTTGCTTCCCACTCTCGATGATCTCGGCGACCTAAACGGCAAGGCCGTTCTCGTTCGAGCCGATTTCAACGTCCCGCTACAAGCCAGAGATAAAGACTTTGAAATCACCGACGACCGCAGAATCAGAGCAGTAATCCCAACACTTGAACATGTCCTGAACCAAAACCCATCCAAGGTCACCGCCCTCACACACCTCGGCCGTCCCGAACAACCTGCCAAATCTGACTGGCCAGAAACCTCCGCTCCTGCCGCCTGGTCTGAATTATCGGCACCTGTCGGCGCCGATCTCCGCTACTCGGTCGAGCCTGTCCGACGCCGTCTCAAAGAGCTGCTGCCTGATGTCAACTTGGCTGAGAACCTTCGATTCCATCCTGGCGAGAAAGCAAACGCCCCCGCCTTTGCTGCGCAACTAGCCAACGGCTATGACGCTTATGTGAACGACGCCTTCGGTGTTGCTCACCGCAGCGCCGCCTCTGTGGTGGGCGTACCGCAGCTGCTCCCAGCCGCCGCCGGGCACCTTTTAAGTCACGAGGTCGAGGTTCTAGGCGGACTCCGAGCCGCGCCCAAAAGACCCTTCGTTGCCGTGCTCGGCGGCGCAAAGGTCTCAGACAAGCTCGGCGTGATTAGTGCTCTGCTTTCCGTTGTTGATGAGTTGGTAATTGGCGGTGCCATGTGTTTCACCTTTCTTAAGGCCAAAGGTCATTCGGTTGGCGCTTCGCTTGTAGAGGACACGATGGTTGCTCAGTGCGAAGCGCTTCTTGAGTCCAATCCGAAATTACACCTGCCCTATGACATTGTTTCGATGAGCCCAGATGGTCAGCTCGGAAATCCCAGTTCAGGCCCATTAGTAGGCACTGTCCGCAACACAGGCTGCGACATTCCAGAGGGGTGGCTGGGTGCCGACATCGGCCCCGGCAGTGCGGCCGAGTTCAGCGACGTGATCGAAGAAGCTGCCACCGTTTTTTGGAACGGCCCTATGGGCGTCTTTGAAGACCCGCGCTTTTCTGCCGGCACCGAAGCCATAGCGCACGCCATGGCAAATACGCGTGCTTTCACAGTGGTCGGCGGCGGCGACAGTGCAGCCGCCGCCCGTCAGCTAGGTATTGATGATCAGGTCGATCATGTGTCCACCGGTGGGGGAGCGTCGCTTGAGTTCATAGAAAAAGGTGACCTCCCCGGCCTCGCCGCCCTCCGCAAATCCGCCTAATCTCACAGACTTTGTCCCTAATCTCACAACTTTGTCAACGAGCGCCAAGTCAAGGAGAACCAATGCCTGATCGCAAGCCACTAATCAGCGGCAACTGGAAAATGAACCTGAATCATCTCGAGGCAATCGCGGTGATCCAAAAACTCGCCTACGCCTTAACCACTGACGACTATCAGCAGGTCGACGTCTCAGTCCACCCGCCGTTCACTGACCTCCGCTCAGTCCAAACCGTCTTGGATGCCGACAATATCCCTATCGCTTTAGGTGCCCAGGACTGTCATCACGAGGATTCAGGTGCCTTCACCGGCGAGGTCTCGACCACAATGCTCGCCAAGCTCAATGTCGACTATGTGATTGTCGGCCACAGCGAACGCAGACATATCTTTGGCGAAACCAATGAGCAGGTCAACCAGAAAGCAAAAGCCGTTTTGAACCACAAGATGACCCCAATTGTCTGTGTTGGTGAAACCATCGATGAACGCAATGCCGGCAACGCCGAATCCGTCGTCACTTCCCAGCTCGCCGCCAGCCTTGCCAACATAAAACCAGACCTAAACGCAGAACCCCCACGTCCAATAGTTGTCGCATACGAACCC
>JAAXHB010000295.1 GCA_012271125.1 Actinomycetota bacterium
CCGCCACTGGATAGAACGGCGCGCCCGGGGTTGGCTTGAACGTTGGCGGAGAATTGAGACCAACGCGACCGCCGCCGCGAGCCTCTCCGGTAGCAACGGGCGTTCCTGGCGATTGGCCGAAACGTCGGACCGTGCCGGTATGAACCCACACGATGACCCGCTTTGCGCCGGCGAGAACGAAGGACCGGACGTCTTCGACGAATCGCTGCATCTCAGCTTCGTTATGCGTCATGGCGCGGCCCCTGTCTTGATCAGCGCTTGGTAATAAACGACATCTTCCCCAGGCTCCACAGGCTGAATCGGTCCGGTGACCGGCCTCTCTATCGCCCCAACGGTTTCTTTTTCAATTGTCCATCTAGTATCGAGCGACGTCGAAGAGAAGCTGTCAGCCGAAAGTAAAATGATTTCGTCGCCGTGCTCCCACCCGTCAAGACCAAAAAGGTTTTCAGCTACGACTACCCCGAGGACTCCGGTGATCGTTTCCGCCAGCGTCTGCTCTCTTTTTCCTTGCGAAACGGCACCGGATCGCGCATAACGCCTCAGAGTAAAAGTCTGCTGATCACCGAAAAGCCCGATGAGCTGATTCGCTACGGGACGGAGGGTTGCGCCAAATCCAGCCATCAATCACCCCGCCGAATAGCGCCAGGAAGCCGCCATCTTCCCGCTAAGCCGTTTTTAACGCTTTCCATATCACTGGTACCTAGAAGGGAAGTGTCGGCCGTTTGAGGGCTTCCACCTGCATTTCGAGACCGGCCTGTTTGGCGTCGGCGTACGAGATCCTCATCGGGCCGATCGCAGCGCTCTTGATGATGCCAGCGTCGCGTCGTTCATAAAGGAATTTGACAAGCTGCAAAACAACAAGGTGCGCATCTGACGGGCCGCCGTCCTCGGCATAGCCGAACATGTAGTCGACCCGAACGTTCCGCCGACCGGTTGGAAACGTTCCGTCCAATAGAAAGAGCTGCCGGCCGTCTAGCTCATAGTCAGCGGTGCCCTGAGCGGTCCAAGCGGCGGCGGGAGTGTCACGATAATAGACTTCAGTGATGGCGCCGCCGTTGGGCTCCTCTCTCAAAAGCAACCAAGGCGGGCCGACCACTCGATCGCTTGGCAGCAGATCGCCCGCCGCCGCGTCGCCGCCGTCGAGAATGTCCATGACCGAGGCCGCCGGCGAAGTAAAGAGCCGGCCTGTGAACGTCTCGAGGAATGCAACGACGCCGGATTCGATCGCGGCGACGATTGCATCGTCGCCGGTGATCTTGAGCCAAGATTGCAGAGTGGACACCGAAACCATGATCACGCCGCGGTGTAGAGGCCGCCCCCGTGTACTCGGACCTTCCGAAGGTTGGTATCGGCGCCGTCTTCGAGGAGCTGCGCGCCTACGACGTGCGTTGCGACCGCCGCAATACCCTTGCCCGTCGTCGCGGCGCTCAGATCGTCCGGCGCGGTCAACGTCGCGCCAAGCTCTAACTCGCAAAGACCGCTGACGCAGACAGGGACCACCTCGCCGATCGCGCCAGCCGCTAGCGTGATTCCGAAAATGCGATTCCCGGCCGAGGCCGGGTGCTGGATGCCGGCCGAGGTTCCATTGTCGGCCAGCTCGACAAATCGGCGGTCGCCGACGGCTCCAACACACGTCATATTGATGACGATGATCTGAGCGTCTTTTGGCACCTGCCCGTCGATGGCCAGGCTTTCAGCTACTCGTTTTACCGGGTTGGTGATGCTCACGGTTGACTTCCTCCGAGGTTGATTTGTGCGCGTTCCGCTTCACGCGGCGCTTGTTTGCGTCCGGCCGAGCCGACTTGTCTTCACGGCGATCGGCCTCAGGATTCATGATTCGGCTTGCTCTGCGCGGTAGGTCCGCAGCGCGTCGAGCGCAGCGGCTGACAGCTCGAGGGCTTCGAGGGCTTCGTCCGGAGCGGCCAGGAGCTTCGAAAAGTCGTCGATGCCGGCGTCGGCAAGCTTCGCCGCGGTAGCTGGTCCTACGCCCGGAATATCGATAAGACCTTCTTCCTCGGCCTCCGCTTTGGCGATCTCCTCGCGCCGCGCTGCGCGCCATTCGGCGATTGCCTCGATCGCCGCAGCGTCAAGGGCCAAGCCCGACAGCACTTCTTCGGCCAGGTCTGCCAGAGCTTCGAGGGTGAAAACGCCGGCACGAGCGATGATTTTCGCGTGCTCGATCGTCACGCCAGCAATGACGGTCACGTCTTCCATGGCTTGGCGATGGTCGAGGCGATGCTTGACGCGGCTCGCGCGCTCGGTGAATCGCGACCACCTCGGAATGACTCCCGCCCCAGGCGAAAAACCCACCAAGGCGATCATGGGAATGGATGCGCTCTGCTGCATGTCTGTGGCCTTCCTTTGGTGGAAGAGATCGCCGGGGGGCGGAGCGGGGCGGTCGCCCCGCGGCGCTTCGCGCTTGTCATGGATTATGAGCATCCGACGATCTCCGGTGGTTTAGAAACAGCCCTTGAGCTGCTCTCAAGGGCTCCAAGCTTTATCAGCTCGGCGCAGCGTCGAAATCGACGTCGACGAACGCGTCGGGGCGATAGATCGTAAGCGCGAGGCGCTCCTCTCCGAGGATCGCCACCAAGCGCTTCGTGAAGAAATCCTCGTGATGCTCGGAAATCCTCACATTGGCTTGCTCACGATCCCAGATGGTCGCGCCGATCGCGAAAGAGCCGACCAGCCCGTCGCCGGCGTTGATGGCGTTGGTAACGACCACCGGCAACCGGAAAAGGCGTTCCTCAGTACCGGATGAGACGTTGAACCAGATGTAATGATTGTCGGTGCCTTTCGCAAGCTCGATGTCTTCCCAATCTGACGGATTGAGAACCGCGCCGGTTGGCATGTATTCCCGGATGTGAGCCTTCGTGGCTGCTCTGCGTAGCGCGTCGATTTTGGTATCGCCCACCGTGCCGGATGACCATGCGTAGGTCTGGCGGCTGCCGTGGGTCATGAAGCCTTGAAGGTTGGGTGAGGTGCCGTCACCGTACAGAAGCTGAAGCTCTTCGGCATATCCAACGCCGTACACCAACCTATCGTCGATGTAGCTGCGCAGCTGGCCCATATCGTTCAGGATTTGACGGGATGCGGGAATCCAGTGGCCGATATCCCGAACGTTGGCCGTTTTCAGCTCCATTTCGAGCTGTGCTTCTGCGAGCGCGGCGGCTTCGGCGGCCGGCGCCGCGGCACCGTGAGTCTGTGTCCCTGTGGCGGCCCCCGTCACGGCGAATCCAACCTCCTCGAGATACTCAATAGCATTTGAGCTGGTCGAACGCACGGGGATCAGATCTCGAATCCGTAGTCGGCGCAGCACCGGCGAGACGGTGTCTGTGCGCTGGGGAATCACAAGGCGCGTCGCAGCATCGCTCAGGAAGGCGGCCTTGGCTTCAAAGGACGCGAAGAGACTCTTGATCTGCAAAGCCTCGGTCTCGCGTTTTTTGGCCGCGAGAGCGGTTTTCAGCTGCTCGGACTCGATGAAACGCTCGCCAGGGCTTTTCATCTCGTCCGGGTCGAGGTCGGCTCCTGGCCACCCGGGCCGCTGCCCGGACTTCTCCAATTCGGCGAGCCGCTCTTTCGCTTCCGCAAGCTCGGCGGTCAGCTCTTCGGCGACCTTCGTCGAGAGCCCCTTGATGTCAGCGACGGCTTGATCGATCCGGGCTTCTGCGGCCTCGATCGACTTGGCGGTCTTCACAGTGGTCTCGCCATGCTTGGCGATCTCTTCAGCCTGTGCCTTCAGCTGGACTTTGAGAGCGTCTTCTGACGCCGTGAGCGCGGCCTGTAGTTCGGCGAGTTGTTTTTCGTCCATGACGCTTGAGCCTCCTACGTCAAAGCTCTTCGATCGCGGCAGCGCGTTTGCGAGCGGCTGCGATCAGGGATTTCACATCGAGCGGCGGTGAGCCGTTCGGCGGGATTGATGTCGAGCTTTCGCTCGACGGGTTTGCCTTCAGCTCGCGATGCTCAAGGCCCTCGGTGATCTTTTTCGTCGTGCTGGCCATTTCGTCGACCAGCTGATGAGCGATTTCGACTTCTTCGTCGTCGATCTGCGCCCACTCCGACGAGGTCAGCCAGCGAATTCGAGCCATGGCTTCGATGACCGAGGCCAGGTCCCAAAGGTCTTTCCGTTCCATGGATTGAGCCCCTTTCTTGACTTGCACGACCCGAACCAATTCGTTCATGGGCCAGATGACGGCCGAGCCTTCCCATACCCGCATGGCTTTGATGACGCGAACCATGGCATGCGGGCCGGCCTCGACGCCGAAATCGCGCTTGACCTGCGCGGCGCTCATTCTTTCCGCGTCGCGTACCGACAGCCCGAGCGATCCATGCGAGGCCGTCTTATCTTCGATCTGTGCCAAGTAACGGTCGAAATCGGCGTGCTCGGTCACCCGGCCGACCATGAAAAGCCCGTCCTTGTGCTCTTCAAGCAGCTCGCACGGGCCGAGCGGGAAGTCGTGATTCCAAAAGAATTTGATCAAGTCCCGCGGGAAGTCTTCCTCGATCGTCTTGGCTGCGGCGCCAGGCACGATCAGATCGCCCCCGAGATCGACGTTGCCATATCCAGCAATCCATAGCTCGACCCGCCGCTTTTGCCGGTCGGCTTTCATCTCCGTAACGTGCAACCCTTTGAACTCGACGTCGAGACCAGACAGCTCGGGACGACGCGCCTTGAAGGCGTCCGGGGTGTCGTCGTAACGCACTCGTGGGAGGGATCGGAGGACCATAGGAGACGTATTTAGCACGCCCCCGTGTCTAACTTTGTCTTATGGGCGTGAAATCAAAGCGCCTTGGATCCCGAGATCGCACGCTTTACGTTCTCTTCGGAGTAAAAATGAATCGCACCGTCCCACGCTCTGCGGAATTTGCGATTGCGGCGGCGGTGATAGTAGACGACGGCTCGGCACTTACCGGACAATTCGGCCGCGCGAGAAACGTTGCCGGTTCTCCGCAGCGCTGTCAAAAACGCCTCTTGCCAATGAGCCAGCATTCAGAGATCCTCGTCGGTGGGTTCGTCGTCGCCGATCTCTTCGAGAGTAGCTTGCCGAAAGACTCGGTCGCCC
>JAAXHB010000296.1 GCA_012271125.1 Actinomycetota bacterium
GGTCGGTCCAGCCGTCGTTGGGGGTGAAAAAGCCGAGCTTGACGTCGTCGAGGTCTTCCATGAGAGGATGGCGTTCGGCGATTTCTTTGGGTGAGATGAGATCGGATTCGAGGCCGAGCTGGTTCAGCATGGAGTGGATGTATTTATGCCAGTCGACTTCGTGGTCGGTGCGGGCGAGGCGGATCGCACCGCAGCCGTGCCAGCCAGCGGAGAGGCCGGTTTCTTCTTCGATTTTGGGGTAGAGAGCGATGGCTTCTTGGTGGACTTTTGCCATGTTCAAGTCACCGATGAAGTTGGGGACGAGGCCGGCGGCGTGCCAGGTGGAGCCGGAGGTGAGCTCGCCTTTTTCGACGAGGATGGTGTCGGTCCAGCCTTCGTGGGCGAGGTAGTAGGCGAGGCCAACGCCCATTGCGCCGCCGCCGATTATTACGCAACGTGTGCTGTCTGCCATGTCGGTCTCCTTAGTTCGTACGGGGTTAGTTCGTGCGGGGTTGTGTCTAGTCGGTGGTATTGGGGTTTATTCGATGCTGGTGCGTGCCTTGTAGAAGCTGCGGATTTGTGCGGTGAGGGGGATCATTTCGCCGGCGATGTCCATTTCGAAGGTGCCTTCGTTGAGCCAGTCTGCGGTGACGCCGGGCCCGTCAAGACCGTCGGGGTGGTTGAGATAGCCCATGGCTAGGCAGCGGTCTTGGGTGTAGCCCCACATTCCTGAAGTGGTGCGGCCGACGTATTGACCGTCACGCAGAATTGGGTCGTCGTGATAGCAAAGCAGTTCAGGGTGTTCGACACGGAATTGGATGAGCCGCTTGTGACGTGGCTGGTCTTTTTGAGCTTCGAGGGCGGCGCGTCCGTTGAAGTCGCCTTTGTCCCAGTTAATGACGAAACCGAGGCCGGCTTCGATGGGGGTGTCTTCATCAGTGATGTCGTGACCCCAGTGGCGGTAGCCGGCTTCGAGACGTAGGGAGTTCATGGCGTGATAGCCGGCCAGGGCTAAGCCGTGTGGTTGACCAGCTTCGACTAGGGCGTCGAATAGTGCTACGGAGTCGACGTTGTCGACGTATAGCTCCCAGCCCATTTCGCCGACATAGCTCATGCGCAAAGCCATCACGTCGATGCCGGCAATTGTCATCGGCGTTACTGAGGAAAAGACACAAGCCTCAGGTGATGGTGGCGTGCCCAGGTCTGTCAGCACCTGCGGTGAGGCGGGTCCCATAAGGCCGAGCATGGCTTGGCTGATGTCTTTGATTTCGACGTCGTGGCCTCGGCAGGCTCGACGCAGCCATGTCCAGTCGCGGGTTTGCGCTGCTGCCGCTGTCACCACTAAGAAATCGTCGGGCCCGAGCCGGGTGACGGTTAGGTCGGCTTCGATGCCGCCGTGGTCATTGCACCATTGGGTGTAGACGGCTTTGGGGTATTCGACGTCGACTTGGGCGACGCTGAGGCGGTTCAGTACGGCGAGTGCGTCGGGGCCTTTGACGGAGAATTTGGCGAAGGAGGTTTGGTCGAACAGGCCGACTCGGTTGCGCACAGCGTCGCATTCGGCGGCGGTGTTGTTGTGCCAGTTTTGTTTGCCCCAGCTGTATTCGTATTGGCGGGGCTGGCCGTCGAAGGCGTACCAGTTGGGGCGTTCCCAGCCGGCGGTTTCGCCAAAGACTGCGCCGGCGGCGTCCAGGCGGTCGTGCAGCGGGGACTTGCGCTGGTCTCGGGCGCTTTCGTATTGGCGGTGCGGCCAGTGCATGGCGTAGAGCAGGCC
>JAAXHB010000297.1 GCA_012271125.1 Actinomycetota bacterium
AGCCAGCGACAGCTTGGCTCGACCCTTGACGAAGTACATCGACAAGGGAATCAACGCCAGCCGATCCTGCTGAACCCGGCTATTGAGTCGCAAGATTTCGCTGCGATGCGCCAACAGCTTGCGCACCCGCAACGGCTCTGGAGTCCAAACACCAGCAGAGTGCGAATAAGCGGCGATGTGAAGGTTATGAACCCAAAGCTCGTTGCCGTCTATGCGAGCCCAGGCTTCAGCAAGCTGCGCTTTGGCTTCTCGCAGCGACTTGACCTCGTCGCCTCGCAGCACAATCCCCACCTCGATTGAGTCAAGAATGTCATAGTCACGCCGGGCGCGACGGTTCACCGCGATTGTCTGCGCCCCTGCGGGCACATCTCGAGGTTTTTGTGACCGCGCCATAGCGTCACGCTAACCCCCACCGTCTCGCTAAATGTGACCTCTTAAGAAGTGATGATGACGGGTTCCTCAGTGATTGTGTCCTGGTGAATATGAAACGATCTCAACGACGGCTCTGGATGCCGCAACGACACGATGATGAAATGCCACTGTCCGAACGGGTCAAAATGCGCCGCGTCGGCGACGTCAGTAGGGGAGGGATAGTTCGTCGTGTAAGTATGCGAATGCATAACCCCCATAAGGGTTAACCCGGCGTCGTCAGCACGTTGCTCCACCTGCATCATTTCAATCGGATCTAGCCGATATATCTCAACGGCTTCGGCGGCGTTGCGCATGGGATAAAACTCAGACACTTCATTGGAACCAGCAGCACCGGCAAACAACCCGCATGCTTCGTTGGGCAAACCCGCAAAGGCATGAACAATCATCTGCGCCTGAATCGATGACGGCAAGTGCAACATGAACTTGTCAAGCTACGCCAACAGAGTCGCTGCCACATGCTGAGCAACACCAACTGGTGACTCCAACGGGCCCAGATGCCCAAGATCATCAAAACGATGAAACCGCGCCTGGGGCAGTTGCTCAGAAATGCCAACCGCAAACTGTCCCGGATTAGGAATACTTGCCAAACCGCCTGCTGCCACCACAACCGGAACTTCAAGAGGCGGAACAGCTTCGAGACTGATGTAGTCACTTGCCTCAAAAGTGGCAGCCTCCACCTCAGCACGACACGCAAGCCGCACCTGCCCATCAGGGGTATCAACAAACCCGTGCTCTACATAAGCAGCCAACGCATCAGCGTGAAGCGTGCTCAATGGCAAACGACTGGCATAACGCTGTAACGCCTCACTCCGAGAGGAAAACACCTGACGTCGCTTCAGCGCCGAGTTAACCAGAGGACTCGGATCACCTGCCTGATAAAACTCCGTCGGCAAAATCACCGGCTCATACAAGTACAAAGCCTTAAAAATTTCAGGTTGCGCAGCCTGAGCACCGACTAACGCCGCTCCCCCCATGGAATGCCCAAACCCAAACATTGGACTAGCCCCGATATGACCAGCGCAAGCGAGCAAGTCCTCATTCATAAGCTTCCAGGCGTATTCACCGGTGGCAGATTCATCGGAACGTCCATGGCCGCGAAAATCCAATGCCCAAACTCGAAAATGCTGTAACAACTCCAATCCCAAAGGCGCATAAGCCATCGCATGAAACCCGGTTGCATGACATATCAGCAAGTCCGGGCCATCACCACCCAAGCAATAAAACTGAATGCGAGTACCGTCGCTAGAGCACACCTCATGAGTGGTCACCGCAGGCACGGCTTTATGTCTACAGCTGCCCTTGGGTAGCGTCAAGCAGTGAACGGCCGAGTCTCAGGACAGCAAAAAGCTGTCGCTGCAGCGCTTATGTCGGCAATGGCACTGGCGTCCTACAACAACCTCGCTGTCACCGCCGCCTTGCCCAACATCGGCGACGACCTCGGCAACGTTTCGCTGCTGCCCTGGGTCGTCACCGTCGAACTGCTCACCGCAGCTATAGCAGTGCTCGTCATGGGCCCATTCATCGACAATGTCGGGCCCCGCCGCTCATTTGAAATCACCCTCATCGGCATGGCTGTGAGCTCCGGACTATGTGCCATCGCCACTTCCATGGAAATGTTGATCTTCTTTCGCATGCTCCAAGGTTTCGGCACCGGCGCAATCATTACAACCTGCCTGACCTGCATCGGTCTCGTATTTGACGAAAAAACCAGACCCTGGATGTATGCGGTCATGTCATCGGTATGGGGTCTTATGGGTCTCGGCGGCCCAGCAATCGCAGCGGTGCTAGTAAGCACCCTCGGCTGGCGTGCCGTTTTCGCGGTGAACCTTCCCGTAGCAATCGCCGGCGGCATCATCGGCTGGAAGCGGCTACCAAACAAATCCCAACGTGACGACACCGAACCAATGGACTTGCTTGGCATCGTCTTGATGTCGGCACTTACCGCAGCGCTATTGCTCGCAGTCTCAGACCTCCACTGGTGGAACATCGCCCTAGCAGGAGTCGGAGTCGTCCTAGGCGTCGGCTACTGGCTACACGCTCGCGGTCATCCCTGGCCGGTAGTGCGCACTGCTCACTTCACAGGCGAGCAGTGGTGGTCAGTTCATCTCGTCGGCACATTCGCCGTAGCTGGTGGCACCGGTGCCAGCGTTTTCTTGCCGCTCTACTTGCGAGCAGTGCGTGACGCTTCAGAAACCGCAGCCGCTTTCTCAGTGCTATGGCCCACAATCGGCTGGACAACCGCCGCCTGGATTTCCGGCAAGCTGCAACAGCATCTGCGCCCCCAAATCGTCGCCATCATCGGCACAATCCCGCTCACTACCGGTGCGGCACTGACAACAATTTTTGTTTGGCGAGAAGTGTCCGAAGCTTTACTGCTCGGTGCCTTTTTCGTGCTGGGCTGCGGAATCGGATTTTTGACAACATCTGCGCTAGCGGTTCTTCAATCACAAGCCGCAATGACCGAAATGGGACGGGTCAGCTCAGCACATCAATTCGTGCGCTCTCTCGGGTTTGCTTATGGCGCACAAATTGCCGGGCTTGTGATCTTTGCCGTAGTGGAAAGCCGCACCGGCGACGCCGAAGGGGTTCGTGAGTTGCTTGGCGACACCAGCTCATCGAACCTTGACCTTTCAACACTTGAGGCGTTGGCAGCGGGCTACACAGGAGCACTCTTGGCAATGACGATCATTTGCGCTCTAGCAATACCAGCAACATTGGCGCTAGCTCACGGGTACAATGTTGACCAAATAAGTCAGGATTTAGTCAACGACGCTTGATCATCCCAAAAAAACTTGATCATCGAAGCCTCACCAGGACTCCCACATGCCACTCAAAAATGACGTTCTAGACCTGATCGGCAACACCCCCGCTGTCGACGTCTCTGAGCTGAGTCCCAATCCCAACGTCCGCATTGTCGCAAAGCTCGAAAGCGCTAACCCTGCCGGCTCGGTAAAAGACCGCATCGCCAAAGCAATGATTCTCGACGCCGAACAAAAACGTATGCTCGTCCCAGGCAGTCGCATCCTGGAGCCGTCCTCAGGCAACACCGGCATTGCGTTGTCGATGATCGCTCGCTCACGTGGCTATGAGATAACCGTGGTTATGCCCGAAAACGTCTCACCTGAGCGATACCAAATGCTCGAGGTCTTCGGTGCCGACATCATTTTCACCCCCGGTGCTGAAGGTTCAAATGGCGCAGTGCGT
>JAAXHB010000298.1 GCA_012271125.1 Actinomycetota bacterium
ACCGCCGTTATCGGCGGAGGAATGACCGGCCTAAACGCCGCCCACGAACTCGCCATCACCAACATGGGCGTCAGCTTGTTCGAGTCCTCACATCGAATCGGCGGCAAAATCGACAGCGCAGCCGTGCGTGGCTTCGAAGCCGACTCCGGCCCGGACGGATTCTTCATCCATGACCCGATCATCTTGCTTACATGCGTCGAGCTCGGCCTCGGAAGCCAACTCGTCCCCCAGCAAACAACCGAAGCCTCCATCCTTTTCAACGGCGAACTGCACCAGCTCCCAGCCAAAAACGTCCTTGGCATCCCCTACGACATGGACTCCGCCAGAGAATGCACCCTGCTCACACCCCAAGGCCTCGAAAAACTTGAAGCAGGACTCGCCGGTAAATGGCCCGAAGTCGAAACCGACGCCGCAATCGGCGAAACCCTGCGCCCCATAGTCGGCGACGAAGTCGTCGACCGCCTTGTCGCCCCCATAGTCGGCGGAATCAACGCCGGCAATGTCGACGAATTGAGCCTCCAAATCTGCGCTCCGCCCATATATAAGGCATTCGAGCTCTACGGCACCTTCGCCGAAAATCTCCAAAAAGTCCAGGAACGCCGAGCCGACCAGATCGAAAGCAACCGCCGAGCCTTCGCTGAATACTTCGAGCAAGGCACCTTGGGCACATCCACATCGCCTTTTACCAGCATCAAAGGCGGCATGACTCGCATCCTCAACGCCTTCCACGCATACCTCGGCGACCAAATTTTCTGCGACAGCGAGGTCACGTCCATAAAACGCACCGACGACGACCGCTGGTGCATTTCCTTTGACGGCTCACCCGACCATCACGCCGACTCAATCATCCTCACCACGCCCGCCTATGTCAGCAGCCGCCTCCTCGCCGATATTTCCCCAGAGTCCGCTGCCATGCTCGACCAGATCGAATACCACGGCGTCTCGGTGGAAATCTCAACCGACCCGCTGCCTGAATCGCCGGAGTTTTCCGGCAGCGGATTCTTGGTGCCCCAGTCTGAAGGGCTTGATTTCACCGCCCGCTCAGTTGCCTCCAACAAGTGGGAGCACTACTCCAACTTCGAGTATCCAATCGTGCGCACCTCACGGCTCCTTAATAACGACGATAGCGGCGGCGATACCAGCAGCAGCGATACCAAAAAAAATGATGCCAACGATGACGACAACAATGGTGGCAACGATGACGACAACGGCGGCAGCAACGACACTAGTGCCATCAGCAACCCATTCCATGATGTCAACGTCGGCTCTCGCACTGTTCATTGGCCCAAGTCCCTGCCGCAGTTCAAGCCACATCATGTCGACTTGATGCTCGACCTTGACAAAAAACTCCGTCGTGACGCTCCCGGAATCTTCTTGGCTGGTGCCTTCCGAGGCGGTTTAGGTCTGCCTACGTGTGTCATTAGCGGCAGGGGTGCCGCCCTTAAAGCCATCGAATATTTCGGCATCCCCCTCGAAGCGAAATGGCATCTTCTCCCTGTTGACAGGTAGGCGTTGACAGGTAGGATTTCCTCGATCAGTTAATTGAAGGTCTGCGAGGTCTTGCCGTGACCGACAAGCCTGTAGATGAAGAAATAACCGCAACTGCGCTTCCCGATGCGTCCTCAGCGGTATCCGGCCAGCTGGTTTCAGCGATGAAGACTCCCCCTAGAGGCCCCACTCAGGAGCTCATCGAGGCAAGCGTGCTGATGGGTCTCGTCCACCCAGACCAGCTCCCCCCTGGCGAACTCCAGTTAGCCGTGCGGCGCACATTCTGCTTTGTCGATTTGAGCGGATTCACCGCCTTCACCCGTGAGCACGGCCCACATGAAGCCGTCACTCTGCTAGTTGAGTTCCGACGCCTGCTGCGAAACGTCGCTGCCAAACGCGGCGTGCGTCTCGCCAAATGGCTCGGCGACGGCGCAATGCTCGTAGCAATGCAACCCGACCCAATCGTCGGGCTTGGCGCACACCTGATCGACCGCTACTTCAACGAACAAATCCAGCTTCGAGTCGGTGCCGCCACAGGCGAAGCTCTACTTTTTGAAGGCGACGACTACATCGGCGAACCCGTCAACCTCGCCGCCAAGTTGTGCTCGGCTGCCAAGGGCGGGCAGATGCTTACTGTTGTTGACGATTTCTTGTTGCCATCGTGGATTTCACACGTCGGCAAGGTCACCGTTGAAATCAGAGGCATAGGACGCATCGGCGGCGTCAACTTGCTCATGCCGTCACGCCTCGTTTAGTTCCCTTCTTGCCCTAAACCTTCAGCTAAATCGCAAACATGCGTCAAGCCCTTAACCGCGTCACAATTTGGGTTAAGCAAACCCCAGCTTGGGCACGAGCAATCCTTGCCGGATTTTGCATTGCAGCATCAATCCCGCCGTGGGGCTGGTGGCCGCTTTCACTTTTAGGACTAGCGCTTTGGGTCGAGCTATTTCGCGACCGAAACTTCCTTCGCCGAATGGCACTGTCAGCGATTGTTTCGCTGTGTTGGATGGTACCGGCAACGTTTTGGATGCTCGACTTTTCCATTATCGGCTGGGTATGCGCACTCATCGTGTTCGCCTTATTCCATTCATTGGTCGGGCTCTTCACCAACAAGAATCAAATGCGCTGGCTGGGCTTCCCAGCAGCGTTGGCATTGGTGGAGCTGCTGCGCTGGCACTTCCCATTCGGCGGCGTGCCGATTGCCACTATCTCAATGTCCCACACTGCCAGCCCCTTAGGTCAGACCGCTCGAATCGGTGCAGCCCTGCTTGTGACCGCCCTCGCTGCTGTAGCCGCCGTGTGTCTCGCCACCTTGTTCAACCGCAAACCCCGCTCCGCTGCCATAGCTGCCGGCATCGTCATCTTGTCGCTGGTACTCGCCTACTCCGCGCCTGCCGGTTCAGTCATCACCAACAGCACGACTTCTGTACCCAAGACCATCGTCGCTGCTGTCGTTCAAGGCGGCGGTGCTCAAAACACCCGCTCCGACGTTTGCCAACAGCGCGGCGTGTTTGAACGCCATGTCGAAGCCACCCAAAGCCTCTCATCCGTAGCTGATCTCATCGTCTGGCCTGAAGACGTCATCCATGTCAGCGCTGACTCCGCTCGTGCTCCCGCCCGCTGCCCTTCCGAAACCCCGATCGCCGCTTTCGAAGCTGCTGCCGTATTGTCTCAACTAGCCCGTGACAAGAGCGCAACCCTTGTCGCCGGTCTGTTTGCCCGCTCCCCCACCAGTGACGCCAACCAAAACTTTCCTGTTCGTGAAACGAGCCAAAACTTTCCTGTTCGTGAAACGAACCAAAACTTTGTAGCCGCCTATTCCCCTCAGGGCGAACTCATCGACGACTACCACAAGCACCGCCTCGTGCCTTTCGGCGAGTACGTGCCTTTGCGTTCCTGGGTTGAACGCTTCAGCGACGAACTCCCCAGCCGCGACGTCCAAGCCGGTTCCGACTCAGAGCCCGCCGCCCTAAGTACCGGCCTTGGCACCCTAGGTGTAGTGATTTCTTGGGAAGTTTTCTTTGACGGCCGTGCCCGCAGTGCCATCACCCATGGCAATGGCGAAGTTTTGCTGAACCCCACCAACGGCTCAAGCTATTGGCTCAACATCATCCAGTCCCAGCAGATCGCCGCTAGCCAGTTGCGTGCTATCGAAACCGGTCGCTGGGTGCTCCAAGCCGCCCCAACAGGCTTTTCAGCTGTGATCAACCCCAGCGGGCATGTTGTCGCCCGAACCGGCACTTCGGAACAAAAAGTTTTGATTGAAACCATTGAGATGCGTGAGGGAAATACCCTCGCAGGCAGCTTCGGTTCGTGGCCGTTGACGCTGCTGGTGTTTGTTTTGGCGTTGTATGCGTCAAGACTTATGGACTTCATGAACCAACGATTCACCCGAACCACCTAACCCCACTGATGGTTCCCCTAACACCTGCCTTGCTCACATGACTCCCTCACTATCTTCCTCTACCCCACCAGACACGCCCCAACCCAACACCGCGCCACTGAAACTTCCTACTCCTTCCTCACCCGACACGCCTCCCCTAACTACCTCTACTGGCACCTCTGACCCATCACCCCACACTCAACCCACCACTCTCCCACCCGCCACGCCTTCCCCACCTACCTCCACCGACCGGCCGTTGCGTATTGCGATGCTTTCATATCGTTGCAAACCCCATGTCGGCGGCCAAGGCGTCTACGTTGCCCGCCTTTCCGCCGCTTTAACCGACCTCGGTCACCATGTAACAGTGTTGAGCGGTCCCCCCTACCCCGAACTCGACGACCGTGTGCCCCTTGTAAAACTTGGCGGGCTCGACATCTGGGCCGAGCCGCACCCGATGCGCAAGCCCCGTGCTTGGGAAATCAAGTCGCTTCCAGATTTGGCAGAGCATTTGTCGTTCGTGACAGGCAACTTCAGCGAACCAATGGCCTTTTCGTTGCGTGCTTGGAAGTGGTTGCGCAAACATCGTGACGACTTCGACATAGTTCACGACAACCAGACCCTCGGCTGGGGCATCCTCGGACTCCTACGCGACGGTTGGCCGCTGCTCGAAACAATCCACCACCCGATCACTGTCGACCGCCGCCTCGAACTCGCCCATGCCCAGACCCGTCGTGAGCGTTTCGGTAAACGTCGCTGGTATGCGTTCACGAAGATGCAAACTCAGGTGGCGAAGCGTTTGCCCGCGATCTTGACCGTCTCAGAATCGTCCCGAGATGACATTTCTCGTGACCATCAAGTGCCCCTTGAACGAATTTCAGTCGTTCCTGTCGGCGTAGACCCTGACTTTTTTGCCCCCCGTCCCGACGTCACTCGCATTCCCGGGCAGCTAGTCACCACCGCTAGCGCGGATGTCGCTATGAAAGGTCTGCGTTACCTGCTTGAAGCCTTAGCGAAGCTCCGCACCGAACGTGGCGTGAACCTTGTGGTCATTGGAACCGCCCGCCCCGACTCCTTAGCGAGCAAAGCCATCAAGGAACTCAGCCTGTCAGATGCGGTGACCTTTGTTTCGGGCGTTTCCGATGACCGCATCATCGAGATTTATGCCGAATCCGAATTGGCGGTGGTCCCGTCTTTGTATGAGGGCTTTTCACTGCCGGCTATTGAGGCAATGTCTTGTGCCGTGCCTTTGGTAGCGACCACCGGCGGCGCACTCCCCGAAGTCACCGGTGCCGACGGCGAAACCTGTTTCGCCGTTCCCCCAGGCGATTCCGATGCTCTAGCCCAAGTAATGCGCCAAGCCCTTGATGACCCCGCCGCCCGCTCCCGTATCGCCGCCGCCGGCCGCCAACGCGTCAT
>JAAXHB010000299.1 GCA_012271125.1 Actinomycetota bacterium
GACGATGATGATGGCAACGACAACAAAAAGTCAAAAAAGACGACTTCTAAAGACGCTCCTAAGCCAAAACGGGCTTCGCTTTTCGCGTCGATGACCTTGGAAACGCTCGACCTTGAACAAGCGCTCAAGTTGTTGTCGTTGCCTCGAGTCGTTGGCGTTGACCCAGCCGACGGCGTTGAAATAACCGCCACCAATGGCCGCTACGGCCCTTACATAACTAAGGACGGAGAAAACCGCAGCCTCGAATCCGAAGAGCAAATCTTCACCGTTTCACTCGATGAATGTGTCGCTTTGCTAGCAGCCCCCAAGACCTACAAACGCCGTCAAGCCGCAGCCCCGCTCAAGGAACTCGGCGACGACCCCGACTCGGGCAAACCCATCGTGTTGCGCAATGGACGCTTCGGCTTGTATGTCACCGACGGCACCACCAATGCTTCGCTTCGAACCGGCGATTCCCCGGAGACTCTCACCCATGAACGCGCCGTGCAGCTTCTAGCCGAACGTCGCGCCAAAGGCGAAACCCAGCCACGCAAAAAAGCACCCGCCAAAAAAACGCCTGCTAAGAAAGCACCTGCCCAAAAAACGCCTGCTAAGAAAACGCCTGCTAAAAAATCAACTGTCAAAAAGTCTCCAACTAAGAAGACGTCCGCCAAAACTTGAACGAAAACCAACGCAGCTCTGCCGGCGTCCGCATAGACGACGCCTTTGAGTCTGTCAAACCATCGGATCGCATAGAGCGCATTTTCGGCACCCGCGAGTTCCTACGCCTCTGGCTCGCGCAGCTCGTCTCAGCAACCGGCGACTGGCTTGGCTTTCTCGCAACAATCGCACTTGCTGCTCGCCTCCAAGAAGGCTCCGAAGGCGTCGCCATCGCCCTAGTTCTCGCAGCCCGAGTCGTTCCCGGGCTATTCCTCGCCACAGCTGTCGGCGTTCTAATCGATCGCCTCAACCGCAAACAAGTCCTCATCTACTGCGACATCGGCAGAGCCTGCGTGCTCGTCACCTTGCCCTTCGTTGACACCCTTGGAGGGCTCATCTTCGCCAGCTTTTTGCTTGAGTTGCTAACGATGATGTGGCAACCTGCCAAAGAAGCCATCGTCCCCAACCTCGTCCCTCGAGATCGACTCACTAGCGCCAACTCGCTCAACGTCGCTGCCGCCTACGGTATGTTCCCCGTCGCCGCTGGCATCGCCGCGCTGTTATCCAAAGCTGCTGAATCAATTAGCGACGAAGGCTGGGTCACTGTCCTGCGTCTCAACGAAGAAGGTCTGGCCTTTTACGTCGATGCCCTGTCGTTTCTTGTGACCGCGCTGATCATTTCAACCATCGCAATCCCCACACGAACTAAAGCCGAACGCACCGCCGGACCACGCAACTGGAACGTCAAAAACTGGGACCTCGGCGGCGCCTTGCGAGAACTCCGCGAAGGCTGGCAACTCATCGCCGCAGACCCAATCGTGCGAGCCGTCAACGTCGGCCTCGCTACCGGAGTCATGGGCGGCGGCATGCTCGTCACCCTCGGCCCAGTCTTTGTCGAACAAGTCATCGAAGGCCAAGAAGCCGACTTCAACCTGCTGTTGTTCGCGCTTGGCATCGGCATGGCAATCGGCGTACTCACCGCGTCAATGACCCAAAACCGCATGAACCGTTCCAAAGTCTTCGCCGGCAGCCTCATGGGTGCTGGCGTGACCCTGTTCGCCACTGCATCCATGAACAACCTTCCGCTAATCGTGCCACTTGTGGTGTTGCTCGGCATGATGGCAGGCCCGGTCTATGTGCTTGGCTTCACGCTCGTCCACGAAAACGTTGAAAACGAAATGCGTGGCCGAATCTTCTCAGCACTGCTGACACTGGTGCGCCTCTGCCTGCTGCTGTCGCTTGGAATCACCTCGATCTTGGCAGACCTTCTCGACCGTCTATCGCAACGCTGGTGGGACGGCGATGTGGCGCTCGGCAGTTTCGAAGTGCTAGTCCCCGGCGCACGTGTGACGATGTGGTTAGCTGCGCTCATCATTTTGGTCGCTGGCAGTCTCGCCACTTGGAGCCTCCGCTCCGGCTTAAAGCCAACGACTTCATCGACAACATCACCTACGACGCCTGAGACAACGACATCTACTGACGATTCACCATCCCAGCAATGACCCGCGGCCAAAATACCCGCGGCCAAAATAATCGTGGACGCCTAATTGCTATCGAAGGCATCGACGGTGCCGGCAAAAGCACCCAAGCTCAACTCCTTGCTGATGGACTCGGTGCCATCCACACTTTCCAGTTCGGTGCCACCCCAGTCGGCGCATTGCTTCGGGACATATTGCTCGACCCAGCCAACGTCAACCTTGACGACAAAACCGAGCTGCTGCTAATCCTCGCCGATAAGGCACAGCATGTCTCCGAAATCGTCGAACCAGCGTTGAATGGCGGCACACACGTCGTTGTTGATCGCTTCGGTGCCTCCACACTTGCCTATCAGGGCTACGGACGAGGTCTCGACCTTGATGTGTTGGCAAAGATGACGCTGTTCTCGACTGGCGGACTTGAGCCCGACATCACTATCTTGCTTGACATAGACCTCGACATGCGCTCGAAACGACTCGGCGACAACCTTGACCGCCTTGAACAAGCTGAGGTTGCGTGCGACTCCGGTCCTGAATCAGGTGCCGACACGTTCATCTCGCAAGTCCGTAACGGCTACCTCGAGCTAGCCGCCGCCGACCCTGAGCGCTGGATCGTGGTCGACGCCTCCGGCAACTCCGCCGACATCGCCGCAACCGTTCTTCAACATGTCAAAGACCGTCTATCACTATGACGCTTTGGGATGACATCTACGGCCAATCAGAAGCCGTCACCCGGCTAAGCGCAGCCGTGGCATCACCCACTCACGCCTACATGCTGATCGGCCCACGAGGCGTCCAAAAACGCAAAGCCGCTCTCACCTTCGCAGCCGAGGCACTCATTGCCGCAGACCCCACCCTGACCGACCAAGACTCCAAGCGACTGCGCACGATGGCATTACGAGCCCAACACCCAGACATCTATGTGCTCGAACCCGAGGGCAATCAGCTACGCCGCGAGGTGGAGGTCTCGATGCTGTTAGCCGAGTCAAGCCGCAGCCCGGTCGAGGCCAAGCGAAAGGTGCTTGTGGTCGACCGCTTCCATACCGCCACCGACGCTGCCGCAGCCTCGTTACTTAAACCCATCGAGGAACCAACCGATGCGGTCATATGGGTGCTGCTCGCCGAACAAGTCCTGCCCGAGCATGTGACAATCGCTTCACGCTGCGTGGTTATCGAGTTCGGACCCTTATTCGACGACGACATTGCCGACGCCCTCATCTCCCAAGGCATAGCCACAGCCGAAACCGCTCCGGCATTAGCTAACGCCTCTCGAGGCGATCTCGCCAGAGCACAACTGCTC
>JAAXHB010000300.1 GCA_012271125.1 Actinomycetota bacterium
GCATCGGGCTTGCAAATGATCAAAGTTCTGTTTGACATTGCTGCTGACGCTACCCGTCTAGTGGCTGAGCTGACAAGACAGTTGGGTCATCGTTGACCGCGGTTCGGATTGCGCCGACAACGGTAAATGAGCCGACAACGAGGATGGCATCGTCGGTATTTGCTAGCTCGAACCCACGTTGTAGCGCAGCCATTGGGTCATCAATAGCTTCAGTTGTAGCACCGAGTTCTTTGGCTGCTTGGGTGATTTCGATGGCTGGTATGCCTCTCGCTGTGGGAGCGGTGCAGGCGATCACAGTTTTGGCGTCGGCGACTTCTAATGCATCAAGAATGCCTGTGGCGTCTCTGCCGCTTTGTAATCCGATGACCAGGATCAGTCCGCCGCTTGGGTTGAAGTCGCTGCGTAGGGTTTCGTGAGCTGCGCATGCCCCGTCGGGATTGTGCGCCCCGTCGAGAATCAGAAGCGGGTTTCGTGAGATGATTTCAAATCGGCCTGGCACTGTTACATCAGCCATGGCTTCAGCTACAACGTCGGGGGGTAGTGCTTTGGCGAAAAAGGCTTCGGCTGAGGTCAATGCCACAGCTGCGTTATCGCCCTGATGTTTACCGTGAAGTGAAAGCAACAAGTCGTCATAGCTGGCGTTTGGAGTGAATAGCTCTAGATGTCGTCCACCTACGGCTAGTTGATCACTGCGTGTTCCGAAATCGCCGCCGCTCTCGGAGCGGCTGAAAAACTGCTCACAAGGTTCCGCGGCAAAAATTTCGACTAGGTCTGAAGCGATTTCACCACATACCACTACCGAATCGGGTTTAATAATGCCAGCTTTTTCTTGAGCTATTGCGGCGCGCCAGTCGCCCTCGCCGTCGGTGTGGTCGAATCCGACATTGGTGATCGTGGCCACGGATGCGTTGATGAGGTTTGTGGCGTCATAGCGGCCAAGCATTCCGACTTCGATAACGGCTGCGTCAACGCCGACGTCGGCGAAATGCATAAAGGCGGCTGCTGTGACTGTTTCAAACCAGGTGAGCTTTTGTTCCAAGAATTGCGCCACGGTGGAAATCTCACCGATCAATGCGGCGAAAATGTCTGGAGGGACAGGCGTTTGGTTGACTTCGATGCGTTCGGTTGGTTCGCCCAAATGTGGGCTTGTGTAGGCACCGACTCGCAGGCCCATGGCGGTGAGCAGGCGTGCAGTAAGTCGCACCACCGAACCCTTACCGTTGGTGCCGGTCACATGCACTGCGGGGTATGCGGTGTGGGGGTCGCCAAGAGCGGACATGATCGAGCTCATCGTTTCAAGGTTGAGCCCGGCAATTCGCCCCGCACGTGGGCGAGCCTCATGGTTGATAAGGCTGTCGAGATGGTCTAGTGCTGCGGCGTAATCCAATTGTGGCGTGCGAGGAACAGCTGGTTAGCTGGCTTTGCGTGTGACAACAGGGGCGGGCTTGGGTACCAGCGTTGGGTTTAGATTCTTTAGGACGTCGCGACGGTCGATGCGGACTTCTTTGATGCTGGGCGAGCTTGGCAGTTCATACATGATGTCAAGCAGAACTTCTTCCATAACGGCACGAAGCCCTCTGGCACCAGTAGAACGCTTGATAGCTTCATCAGCGATTGTTTCAAGCGCCCCGGGCGTGAAGGTGAGCTCACAATCTTCAAAGCCGAACATCTTCTGATACTGCTTGACGAGCGCGTTACGAGGTTCAGCCAAGATTTGCACAAGCGCTTCCTGGTCGAGGCTTTGCACACTGGACATGACCGGCAGACGTCCAATGAACTCCGGTATAAGTCCGAAACGGGTCAGGTCCTCGGGGACGATTTCTGAAAAGAGTTCGCCAACATCTTTTTCTTGACGGCCACGGATGTCAGCACCGAAGCCGACGCTGTGATGGCCGATGCGGCTTTCAATTATTTCTTCGATGCCAGTAAACGCACCGCCGCAGATGAACAAGATGTTGGTGGTGTCGATAGTGAGGAAATCTTGATGTGGATGTTTGCGCCCGCCCTGGGGCGGCACCATGGCATGGGTTCCTTCGAGAATCTTGAGCAGTGCCTGTTGCACGCCTTCACCGGAGACGTCTCTAGTGATTGAGGGGTTTTCGCTTTTGCGTGCGATCTTGTCAACCTCATCTATATAGATAATGCCGCTTTCGGCTTTTTTGAGGTCGTAGTCGGCGGCTTGAATGAGCTTGAGGAGAATATTCTCAACGTCTTCGCCCACATAGCCGGCTTCGGTGAGGGCGGTGGCATCAGCGATAGCGAAGGGAACATTTAGGAGCCGGGCAAGGGTTTGCGCTAGCAAGGTTTTACCGCATCCGGTTGGGCCGATCAACAAAATGTTGGACTTGGCTAGCTCAACTTCAGGGTCTAAATCGTCTTGGATTGAAACTCGCTTGTAGTGGTTATGCACCGCCACCGAAAGGACCCGCTTGGCGGCATATTGTCCGACGACGTATTCGTCGAGGAACTCGTAAATCTCCTGGGGTGTGGGTACTAGATAGGTGCTGGACTCGCCGACGACATAGGACTGCTCCTCCTCCATGATTTCATTGCATAGTTCGATGCACTCGTCGCATATGTAGACACCTGGGCCAGCGATGAGCTTGCGCACCTGTCGTTGGGACTTGGCGCAAAACGAGCACTTGAGGATGATGTTGCCGTCGGTGTTTGTCACGTCAGCTCCGATGTCAGGGGGAAGGCGCTTGTAAAGCTTGGAGAAAAGTTAGTTGCTAGAAGGCAGTCGAAGGAGGATTTTAAACCTCAGCCGACGGCGTGAATGGCGGCACTGTTGTCAACGATTTCACGTGAGGCGATTACCTCGTCGATGATTCCGTAGTCACGGGCTTGCTCGGCGGTCATTACAAAGTCCCGCTCGGTGTCGGCGGCGATTCGTTCAACACTTTGGCCGGTGTGGTCTGCGAGCACCTGCTCGAGTGATTCTCGGAGCCGTGCGACTTCGGCGGCGATGAGCTCGATGTCGCTGGCTTGGCCGTGAGCACCTGCGTAGGGCTGATGTATCAAGATGCGAGCGTGTGGCAAGGCAAGCCGTTTGCCTTTGGTGCCAGCGGCAAGCAGTACCGCTGAGGCAGATGCGGCTTGGCCAAAACATATCGTGGTGATGTCTGGCTTTATGTATTGCATCGTGTCGTAGATGGCGAACAGGGCGTTGATGTCACCGCCAGGGCTGTTGATATAGAGGTTGATGTCCTTGTCTGGGTCTTCTGATTCGAGGTGCAGCAGCTGCGCGCAAATCAGGTTTGCGACGACGTCATCAACTGGCGTGCCTAAGAAAACGATGTTCTCTTTCAGCAGGCGGCTGTAGAGGTCAAAAGCACGCTCGCCGCGGGTGGTTTGTTCCACCACAGTGGGGACGAGATAATTGCTGGGAGCGTGTGTGAAGTTATTGGTGATCATTGAGCTTTCCATACTAGAACTGGCCATATTAGAACTGTCCATATTAGGACTGGCAATGTTAGACCTGACAACGTTAGACATGTTAATTGTCACAAGGTGTTAGGACAGGGTGTTAGGGATTAGTTGCTTCTGGGGTGGTTAGCACCTCGGCGGGGATTTTCTCACCGGTTTGTATGTCGTAGACATCGACTCGTTCACGTAGCAGGTCTTCGGTGAGGCGATCACGCACCATTTTGCGCACTCGTTTGAGCATGCCTGATTGGCTGTATGCCTCGCGAGTCTTTTGAACCTCTTCATCTGAAGGTTGATCTTCTACCTGAGCAAGCATCTCCCTATCTAATGTCTGTGGTCTCGGCCCAGATCGGTCCAAGATGATGAAGTTTCGTATCTCACGATCCAGGTCTTCATCGCTGACCTCAACCGACTCCGCTTGAGCTACCGCCTCAAGTGCTAGGTCTATCTTGACGTCGAACACTGACTTCTCGCGCAGCTCTTCGCGAAGCACATCTTCTGAGCCGCTGGTTTGGACTATGTACTGCTCCCAGTCGACACCGGCGTCGTTGACAAGTTGTTGAAGCCGATTTATGCGAATATCAATAACGGATTCCACCATTGCTGCTGGAGCTTCGTCAGTGACAAGTTCTACGAGCCCTTTGGCGATAGCTGAATGGATTTGACCTTCGAGCTGAGAACGTCTAAAAGCTGTGATTTGCTCGGCAACATCGTCACGTAACGACGCAACGCTTTCGTGTTCAGTATTGGTGGCCACAAAGTCGTCATCGAGGTCGGGCAACAAGCGCTCCTGGACTTCTTTGACGTCAACTTTGACCGTCAAGTTCTTGGACATGACGATGTGTCCGGGATCTGAAGTGGTGACTGGCAAGGTCATGTCGAAGTTGGCGGTTTCGCCTGCCTTGATGCCATGGAGATTTGTGTCGAAGTCGTCGCCGAGAAGTCCGCTGCCTAGCTCATAGTCAAAATCCGACATGCTCATTGAGTCCATATCTTCGCCATTGACATCTTCGCCACCGGCATCTTCGTTATCAACATCTTCGCCACCTGTATCTTCATCACCGGCATCTTCGCTAGCGGTTGAGGAGCTCATGTCAAT
>JAAXHB010000003.1 GCA_012271125.1 Actinomycetota bacterium
TCGGCCTTGAATGTGCTCACGCTAAATGCGGTTGCGCGCATTCAACCCCGCCAGCACAACTCCCCACCGTTCTAAATTTTCCAAGCTCGCCCTTACGCCAGCCCAAGCCGGCTCACAGTTAGGCGAAGCTACTATCTGTGAGAATGAATGAGATTGGTTGTTGATTAGTATTAACCCATGATATTTGAGGTTGTTGCACGCAAGCCTTATCCCCACGCGGGTTCGTTAGTATCAATCCCATGACCACCGAAACCGTAGCTACTCATAACGTCACTGAGCAAACCGCTAAAGCAGCGCCGTTTGATCAGGAGTTGTTCGAGCTTGCATCCTCTGTCAGTGCTGACTTCTCACGCAATGGTTCTGAGCCTGCCGGCACCGTATCCGTTGATTGGAAGAACTGGCTCAACACTCAGATAGCAAGGCTTGAAGCACTCGAAGACAACTGGGACGGCTACGGTGCCGACGCCCTCGCGCCCGCTGCACTTCAGCGAGCTCACAATTTCTTGGAACTGGTAGGAAAACAAGCTGCGCTTCCCCCTAAACCATGGGTGTCGTTGACTAATGGGGGAGGCGTTTGGCTGGAATGGGATACCAGCAGAGTGGACTTTATTATTGAGATTGCTCCTAGCGGACTAGTTGGCGCGCATGCCGCAACCCCGTCATTTGAGTTCGATGGCTTGCTTGCAGAGCACCTTGATGATGCAAAACGAGCGTGGGCTCAGCTGATCTCAGATAGCTAGACCGGTTATCTGATGCCGACGGAGCCGAGTCATACATACCAAGACGATCCCACAATCGCCGATGATGAAATTCTGTATCGATTAGTTAGAGCAGGCGACTTAATGTGGGAAGATGGCCAACCCATCCGCCCAATCTCAAGCGTTTTTCAAGATCAGACAGTAAAACAAACCAAAGCAATCGGATATCCGGCTCGAAGTCTCTCCGTGTTTTTGGGTTCGGAGCTGAGCAGTAGAGGCATTGAATTAGAGGAGCTGCTTGCTAGTCCAGAGTGGCAAGGGAATTACGGTGTGGTATCTGTCACTGCTGGCATTGTTAGGGCACTTGGTCAAGGCGTTCACCGCGATCCAATCCCAACTAATCCGGCGCATGCGCTTGTTTTCTCCAAGATTGGTACAACAAGATCCACAACCAAATGCAAGGAACTTGCTAAGGCTTCCGAGATAGTGATTGCGCCGCCGCAGGCACCAGACGGCGACTAGCGCTTGGTGATCGTCTTGTGGCTAAGCTGATGACGTGTTTACGACTTTGAAATCTGCGGCTTTGGTCGCAGTCTTGCTTGCAGGTGCTGTAGTGCCGGCAAGTGCTCAAAACGCTCGCGGGGGGGGGGTCGCTAGCTAATTTCTCCCTCGATGATCTTGTCGAGTGTGAGGGTGGGGAGTGCGAAGGCGCTGCGCCGCGCTGGTTAGCCGCGGTTTGGATTGTTCAGGTTGTAGATGGTGGTGTTGAGCCGGCCTTAGGGAGTGTTCGCCGATTTTCTGATGTGGGTGATGATCATCCGTATGTTGCTTATGTAGAGCGTGCGGCTGAGCTTGGGATAACTCATGGCTGTAGGGATGGGTTGCGGTTTTGTCCTGATGACACTGTGTCAAGAGGGCAAATGGCTGCGTTTTTGGTGCGTGGCTTTGATTTGCCGCCCGCACATACCGACGCTGACTTCGACGACATCGGCACCGATCATCGTTTCGTTGACGAAATAGCAGCGATTGCCGCAGCAGGCATAACTGTTGGCTGTGGTGATGGCTCAAACTATTGCGACACAGCGTTGATTACGCAACGACAGTTGCGCACAATGTTGACACGGGGTCACGCAGCACAAGTTGCTACTCCTGTTGTTGACCCAGTTGAGGTTGCTGCAACAACGACGACGGCTCGTACTACGGCTATTCCGGTACGCCGTCCAGCTGTAACCACCACAACTACCACCACAACGACTTTGCCGCCTGCGCCAACGGATCGGCTCGTAAATGACCTCGTCACCGTCACCCGAAGTGGTGTTGCTGCCATTACCCACGAGATCGATGTCCTCAGCGGTGACTGGTGTCAAGCCGGCTGTGTCAATGTCACCGTAACCCGTGAACCGGCAGTCGGCGGTGCCCGATGGGACACCACCAAGAACCGAATCATTTTCACAATTCCTCAAGGCACGCCGGCACCGTCGTCGGTGAGCTTTGACTACGCCACTGATAACTCGATTGCAGCCGCAACCGTCACCATTCGAATCACTATGCTCGCTCAGCCTGTCGATGTCCTTATTGATAAGAGCTATGACATTGAGCACTTAGATAATCAGTCCTTCAGGATTGATTTGGGCGACATCCTCGTGGGTGCGGCTTGTGCTGCCGGTTGTGAAAACATCAATGTCACCAATCCACCCGATAAGGGCACCTTGAGTGACTATGACTCCGACAATGACTCCTTCACCTACACAATTGCCGACAATGATGACGTCCCCGATCAGGTGACGTTTCAATACGAAACCAACGACTCAAGCAGTCCAGCGACGGTCACCATCAATATCACTGTCAGACCTACCTATCAACACATCGCCGTAGGCAACAATTTCTGGTGCGGCATAAACGCCAAAAGTGCTATTGAGTGCCAAGGCCGCAATGACGATGGTCAGATTGATGACATCCCCGCAGGCACTGATTTCGTGGAAATAACCGCTGGACAAGACCATGCTTGCGCACGCAAAACCAACAACACTGTCACCTGCTGGGGCAACAACGGCGACGGTGAGTCAGCCGATCAGGGCAGCACCACATTCAAGCAAATTGATGCTGGCTACAACCTGACCTGTGGCATCAAAACCGACAATGAAATCAGCTGCTGGGGTTCGAACACCGACAATGCTCGCAGTAACGCCCCAGGAGGTGCGCACAAATATGTAAGTGTTGGCGATAAGGCAGCTTGCGCTATTGACAATGACGACGATTTGGTCTGCTGGGGCGACAACGATGACGGGCAACGAGTCAACGTCACCGGTACTTTCACCAAAGCGGCAGCCGGTTCTGGGCATGTGTGCGCGATCAAGTCTGATAACACAGCTCAATGCTGGGGTAAAAATGACCGCAGTCAAGCCTCAGCTTCCGGCGGGCAGTTCAGCGCGCTGTCGACCGCTAACAGTATTAGTTGCGGAGTCAAGACCGATAACAGTCTCATTTGCTGGGGCTCCAACCAAGATGGCGAGAGCGATAAACCCTCCGGTCAATTCAGTGCTATTTCCTCTTTTGACTTAGCGTCGTGTGCTCTGATGACAAACGGATTACGTCGCTGCTGGGGAGCTCCATATTTCGGACAGGCCAGTGCGCCCGACGCGTCCTTCGTATCTATTGATGGTGATACATGGACTATGTGCGGCGTCAAAAGGGACAAGTCAGCCTCTTGTTGGGGACGCACCATAGATGGCCAGGCGAACGTGCCAAATGAATCGTTTGAGCAGGTCACTGCATCCGCGTACCACGCTTGCGCGATTAAAGCCGATGACATGTTGGCTTGTTGGGGAGAAAGTTCCGCCAACAAAACCAATAAACCGCCGGGCACCTTTGAACACATCGACAGCGCGCCTATCTATTCGTGTGGTGTCAAATCCGACGGCTCAATTAGTTGCTGGGGAGCCATCGCCGACAATCAAGATGCTGCGCCCTCTGGTGTCACCTTCAAGCGGATCGCAAGCGGAACTTTCCATGGTTGCGGAATAAAAGATGATGACACTCTTGCTTGCTGGGGTCGCGACCTGTTTGGCACCGGCATCACCAGTCCGCCTCCAGGCAAATACATAGCTATTTCCTCCAATCGCCACCATATTTGCACAGTTAAAGACGATGGAAGCCTCCAATGTTGGGGGCGCAACAGCTCAGGCGAAGCCACGCAACTAGCTGGGACAGACTTTGTAGCGGTGACCGCAGGGCTGACTCACTCCTGCGCGGTCAAAACAGACGGCACAGTCATGTGTTGGGGTGACAATTCATACAGCAAAGCGAGCCCGCCTGCACCACCGACCGGGTCCAAGTTCGCTTCGCTAGCTGCCGGCGACCAACACACCTGCGGTCTCACTACCGACGGTGACGTCATCTGCTGGGGCATCACCTCCCACGACTAACCCCCAGTCCGGTGACGGTTAGAGGAGGGCTTGGTAGAGGAGGGCTTTGAGTTGGGTGCGGATTGGGTGCGTGTCTGACGGCATTAGCTGTGTCATAAATATCAGCGACACGTCTTCAACTGTGTCGACCCAAAACGTGGTGGAGGCGGCACCGCCCCAGGCGATTTCTCCGAGCGAGCATGGGGTCTGGGTTCTTGCGGGGTCTATAACTACCGACATTCCGAGTCCGAAGCCCATGCCTCGGTAGTTGACCTCGGTGAAGGTGCCGGGTTGACCGCAGGTAGCAAGGTCTTGGTTATCTGGAAGGTGGTTGAGGGTCATGAAAGCCAGCGTGGAACGACCGATAATTCGTTGCCCGTCAAGAGTGCCACCGGCTTGCAGCATCTGCGTGAAGCGGTGATAATCCGCCACCGTTGACACCAGTCCGGCACCGCCTAGCAGTGCCTTAGGTGGTGCTAGGTAGGGAGAGTCGCCAGCATCGTCAAGCAGTTGGATTTTCTTGCTGCCGGGCTTTGCCAAATAGTTACTTGTTAAGCGGTGAGCTTTTTCTTCGGTGACCCAAAAGCCGGTGTCAACCATTCCAAGTGGTTCAAAAATATTCTTTGCCAAGTACTCGTTGAGAGGTTGACCGGAGATGACCTCCACGAGCCGACCTGCTACATCTGTTGCCATCGAGTAGTTCCACTCCGTTCCCGGATCAAACAACAACGGCAGCTCCGCTAGCACTTCACAAGTCGTGGCAAGGTCCCAGCTACGGCGTGGACCCCAGTTAAAACCGCGTTTTCGGTAGATGCGACTCAGCGGCGTGCCGTAGTGAAAGTCATATGACAGGCCGCACATATGCGTCAGCAGGTCATGGACGCTGATGCGTCGAGTCGCTGGTCGAGTCTCTAGATTGTCAATGTCGCCGCTCACATAGACCTGCTGATCCGCGAACTCCGGCAACCACCGTGATATTGGCTCACGCAGCAGGAAATGTCCTTGTTCGAATAGTTGCATTAATGCGATTGAGGTGATGGGTTTGGTCATCGAGTAAATACGAAAGATCGAGTCGGGCGCTATCGGTATTTGGCGTTCCACGTCTTGCCAGCCGTAGATGTCTTCGAAAGCGATCTTGCCGGCTCTAGCGATTTGGACATGCGTGCACGACATCAAGTCGTTGTCGACGAAGTTGTGTAGGTGGGTTGTCAGGTATTGAAGCCGCTTCGGATCAAGCCCCGCCTCTAGCGCATCAACTTCTACCCCCACCCCGCCAATCTACGGCTCTTAGGCTTTTGGTATGGAGAAACTTGGGTTGAGTGCTGATGAGGTGCTTTCGACTACTCGGGCGGTGCGCAAACGTCTTGATTTTGACCGGCCTGTGCCGGAGTCGGTGCTGCGCGAATGTTTGGAGCTAGCGGTTCAAGCGCCGACGGGTTCCAACATGCAGACCTGGCGATTCGTAATCGTCACCGATCCAGAAAAGATTGCCTCGATTGCGCATTATTACCAGCTGGGGTTCAACGCCTATCGCGACAGTGCTCGCTATGCCGGCAAGCAATTCGAGAGTGCTAAGTCGGCTCGTGCGGCACAGCAGGCGCGGGTGACTAGTTCTGCGGAGTATTTGGCGGAGAACATGCACCGTGCGCCGGTGTTGTTGTTGCCGTGTCTTGTCGGACGCAGCAACAATCCCGACGAGATGGTCGGCCAAGCTGGCTCAATAATTCCGGCGACTTGGAGTTTCATGCTCGCTGCTCGTGAGCGTGGTCTAGGGACGTGCTGGACGACGCTGCATTTGGGCTACGAACGTGAAGTCGCCGACATTGTCGGCATTCCTTATGACGAGGTGCGCCAGTTTGCGCTCAGTCCTGTTGCTTATACGAAAGGCACCGATTTCAAACCCGCTACCCGCGTTGACCTAGACAAAGTCCTCCACTGGAACACCTGGCAGTGAATTCGTAATCTTGGCGATTAGGCATTCAGGGGTACTGCTGGTTCTCTAAAGACCTCACTTGAGTGCCATTCGATGTACTCGCCGGAAGGAAGATCACCTGGATCCTGAGTATCAGGTAACCGCAATCCGCTTAGTGATCTAACTGTTTGGGCAGCTTCACCGTTTCCTAGAAAATCTTGAGATACCAGAACTCTCTTGTCGGTGTTCAAACCCACTACTCCTAGATCCAGCAGCTTGTGATGCAAGGTGCATAGAGATAGTCCGTTGTTTGTTTCATCAGGGCCGTCATGTGAGTGCCATCTGATATGGGCTGCCTCGAGAGCTGCGGTACCTCCGCCAACAAAGCGACCATCCCACCCACACATGGCACATTCACCCCGATATGCCCTAATGACACGCTTCCTAAATTCACTGTCACGCTTTCTCTTGCTGACAAGATCCAGGACATGCTCCTCATCTCGCTCTTTGCTAGAAGGTTCGTCAACAATCAAGCCGATTGCTTCACAAATGTCGTCGTGAAGCGTGTCGTCCCAATTTTCACTAAGCAGTCGGCGGATTGTGGTTTGGATGAGTGCGGGATTGGCTAGCAAAGCTCTTTCGTGCTTTTGGTTGAGTTGCCCCACTGCCTTAAGTGCCTTCAATTCTTTTAGCCAATAGTTGCGTGGCTCAAAAATTTCAGATCCCAAGCCTTCAACAGTTTCGATGTCCCAAATCTTGTCGTTTATAAGTCGCCGAAAGGCGTAGTTCGGCTTGCCGGATTCGGTCTTGCCTTTCCTCCCATATGTGGTCAAGAGGCGTTTCATTTTCTTGTGAAAGGCGTCGGTGTAGACAATTTGGGAAGTTTGATTGTTTTGAATATTGCTCATAATGAACAACAGGAGCAGAGGCTTGTTAGGGGCGCGTCTGCCTTCTTTCTTGTACAACGCCAAATTGTCAATTCGCTCCAGCCAGTCTTGTTCATTTTTATTGTTGTGAGCGCCCATTAGGCGGAGAGAGGGATTTCGGGTGACTTGAATACTTGGTCGTTGTGCCATTCGATATAGTCGTCGCGAGGGGTGTCTTCGGTTTCGTGTGGCTCATGTACAGGCATACCGCTTAGGGAGATAACGGCTTGGGCAACGGCGCTGTCGCCTTGGAAATACTGCGATACCAGAACTCGCTTGTCAAGCGTCAGCCCTACGAGTCCTCGGTCGAGCAACTTATGGTGCATCGAACAAAGAGAGAGACCGTTGTTAGTGGCGTCTGGGCCACCAACAGCGTGCCATTTCACATGTGCTGCTTCTAGTGCAACGGTTCCTGCACCACCATCTCGCCCATCCCAGTCACACATAGCGCACTTCCAGCCGTAGGCAAGCAAGACCTTCCGCCGGAATTGCGGATCACGCTTGCGTCGCGGCAAATCGTCGGCGACGTCCTGGTCATCACCGGACTCTGTGTTTTCCACAAGTTTTAGGTCAGGTCGCTCATCCGGTTCAGTGAGTTCCTCGATGACATCATCAGGGTCGGTGGAGTCAATCAGTTCGTCGACTATTAAGCCGATGGTGTCGCACATGTCGTCGTGAAGGCTCGGCGGCCAGTTCTTATCAAGCAACCGCCGAATCGTCGTCCGTATCAAAACAGGATTCTGTCGCAGGGCTTCCTCGTCGGCTTCGTGCAGCTGACCGACCGCACCGGCTTGAGTGAGGCTGCCCTTAAACACCGTCCCGCCCGCTGAGCTCAAGATGATTCCTTGCCGGTCGGAGATTTGCCACAAGCCGTCACTCACGAGGTGGCGAAACGGCAAGTCGGGCTTAGTAGCCGCTCTCGGAGGACCAAACCCCAGCAGTAGTTCTTTCATCCGAGGCGAGTAGTCGTCGTAGGCGATTCTTGAGGATTCACCTCGCTGAAGACTGCCCATTACCTGCAACAAGAGCAACGGCTTGTGTGGCGCCCGCTCGTCACCGCGTTGCCACTGCTTCAACCCCTCAACCCTCTCCAACCAATCTTGTTCTAAGTCACTCATGGCTATTTGCAACGCTAGTCATGGGACATAACTTCGAGATGCAGCAAGAAGCACATCGTTTGAGCCGACTCTAAGCAGATAGAGGGATCTCCGGCGACCTGAAAACCTCGTCAGCATGCCATTCGATATATTCAACCGAAGGTAGATCTTTTGGATCTTGTGTATCTGGGAGCTGGAGCCCGCTTAAAGCTCTAACTGTTTGTGTTGCTTCTCCGCTTCCCTGAAAATCTTGAGAAACCAGAACCCTCTTGTCGGTAGTTAACCCAACCACACCTATATCAAGCAATTTGTGATGAAGGGTGCATAGAGATAGGCCGTTGTTGGTTGCATCTGGACCTTCATGTGAGTGCCACCTAATGTGAGCAGCTTCTAGTGCAGCAGTTCCACCGCTAATGAAGCGACCATCCCATCCACACATTGCGCATTCACCTTTGTAGGCACGAATGACACGCTTCCTAAATTCGCTATCACGTTTTCTCTTGCTGCTGTGATCGTGCCTTTTGCTAGAGAGTTCGTCAATGACCAAGCCGAGTGCTTCGCAAATATCGGCGTGAAGCGTGTCATCCCAGTGGTCGGCCAGCAATTGTCGGATTGTGGTCTGAATTAGGGCAGGGTTGTCAAGCAAAACCTTTTCATATTTCTGAGTGAGTTGCCCTACTGCCTCAAGAGTCGTGAGTTCCTTGCGCCAATAGTTGCGTGGTTCAAAAATTTCAGATCCAAGGCCTTCAACAGTTTGAACATCCCAAATGTTGTCGTTGATAAGCCGTCGAAAGGCATAATTCGGCTTGCCATCTTCAGTCTTGCTCTTTCTGCCATATGAGGCCAAGAGGCTTTTCATCTTCGTGTGGAAAGCATCGTCGTAGGCAATTTGGGACGTTTGCTTGTTCTGAAGGTTGCCCATAATGAACAGAAGGAGCAGGGGCTTATTTGGGGCACGTCTTCCTTCTCGCTTGTAAAGTGCCAAATTGTCGACCCGGTCCAGCCACTCCCGTTCATCCTTCTTATGGAAGTCATTCATGGCTAGTTAGTAGCTTTCACAAATCACACGAAGGGGCGAGCGGGGCCCTTAAACACTTCGCGCTCATGCCATAGGATGTGATCCTCGTCAGGTGTGTGCTCGGGCAATTGTGTGTCCTCCAACGGTTTGCCGCTAAGCGCAGTAACACGCTTAGTCGTTTCGCCTCCCACAAAATCTTGCGAGACCAAGACTCGTCGTTCAACCGTCAGCCCCAGGACTCCAAAATCGAGCAACTTGTGATGTATTGAACATAGAGCCAAGCCATTGCTGGGCTCGTCGGGCCCACCTGAGCTATGCCATCTCAGATGGGCGGCTTCTAAGGCGACCGTCCCACCTGTACCCATTCGCCCATCCCACTTACATATTGCGCACTTGTATTCATAGGCACGCAGCACGAGTTTCCTGAAGGCAGGGTCACGTCGTTGACGCGAGTCTTGCTGATCATCTGATGAGTCTTCGCAGCTTGTGAGTGCAGCAAGCTCAGCTGAAAGCTGCATGTCCTCCATAATCGCTTGTGGCGAAAGATCAAGCGTTAGCCCTAGCCGGTCGCAGATGTCAGCATGAAGACTTGGCGGCCAGTTCTTGTCTAGGAGTCTGCGAGCCGTAACACGGATTAGATCAGGTCGCTCAAGCAGCATTGCCTCATCGGATGCCGGCAGTCGTCCAACGGCTTCGAGCTTCTTGAGTTTGAAGCCCGAATATTCCGTACCTGACTGAAATGCTTCAATATCGGCACCTTTGTTTGTGTCGACTTGCCACAGCCTGTTGATCTCTTGGTTGCTCGTCATATACCTAAAAGCCAACTGTGGCTGTTGAGCGTCCTGCGGTCGTCCAAATGCGGAAAGGAGGTTTTCCATCTTCTTGTGGTAGGTGTCGTTATAGACGATTACAGACGTGTGGTCGTTTTGAAGTAGGGCAAGAGCGTAGAGCAGCAGTAGAGGTTTGTTAGGAGCGCGTTGACCGCCATCAGCTCTGCGCGTGTGCTGTCGGATGCCGTCGACTCGCCTGAGCCAGTCTGCTTCCTGCGAAAAATCACTCATCGCTGCTCAAAACGCTACCGAGTAGGTATGCCAGCACTGCGTCCGGTTGGCTTCTGCGCGACATCTAGTCATAGAGTGAAATTATGGGTATGCCTAGCTTTAGTGACAAGCACAGCTGGATGCTCGATTTAGTGAATCAGCCAATCGATTTCGAAATATTTGACGTTAGGTCAAGAAACGCACTCATGGCACGCGGGTTTTCGACCTGGGGAGAGCTTGGCGCCCTAACCGAAGAAGCTGTAACGAATGTACCCAACCTAGGGGAGCATTCGGTTTCGCGCATTAATGGAGCCCTGACCGACTATGTACCGAGGGAGCGACTGGAGACACGGCGCAATATTCCCAACATGGAAAACGCAATGCGCTGGGCATTGTGTTTTTCCAAGAGTCCCACTCTTGGGAGCTTGTTTGCTAGTTATGAGCTCAAGGCAGGAATACCTACTGAAGCCCTTACTGAGATCAACCAGATGTTGGCAGAACCGTTGGACTCGTTTTCGGTTTGTGAAGTACCGCAAATTACAACCTTATTCAAACAACTTTGGAAAGCAATGAGCGCAACAGCCTTATTTAAAGAGCGAGAACTTTCCTCTCCAACTCCCTCCTTTCGCGTAATAGGTAAAAGTCGCGGGCTTACTGGGGAAGCAGTGCGACGTCAGATCAACCGAGACATCAAGAACATGCGCAAGTTGATCCAGACTGACGAGTTTTTAATCATTCGCTGGGCAATGGACTTGATGCGTCAAGATTTCGGTTTCGCCACACGAGCCAATTCGAAAGAAGCCAAGGCATGGCGATCTCGGGTGGGACGCACAAATATAGAGCTGCTTAGGTGGCTGTGTGGATATGAGCAGTGTGACGGATGGTATGTGATACCAGGGTCTGAGTTAGCTGATCTCGAGAACCAACTTAAGACCAGATTGGGTGATAGCTGGCTTGTGCGACAAGAAGAGGTGGATGTTGTATTGGGGAAAGTCGCTCACTTGGATGCAGTACACAAACTTTTACCCGGTCTTGGGAAGTGGCGTGACATCGGTGATGGGTGGTGGGTTAAGTGGGATGGGACAATATTTGACAAAGCTGAACGAGTTTTGCGTTTGACATGCACACCTATGACCCCGGCTGCGTTGTCAAAAGCAGTTGGTGGCGGCACCCCACGTTCAATTCGAAACATAAGCGGAACAAGCATGATGCGAGTCGACAAGAAGTTCCGTATTGCGCTACGAGAGTGGGGTTTAGAAGAATATGAGGGCATTCATACCGAAATTAAGCAGCGCATCGAACGTGGCGGGGGCGTTGCATCTGTAGCAGCCATCACAAAAGAGTTTGTTAACAATTTCAAGGTAAGCAAGAGTTCAGTTAACACGTATCTACACCATGAGATGTATGAGATCGACGGTGACAAAGTTCGATTTGCTGTCGAGAAGGACTATGTGCCGTCTCCGGTAAGCCATCTTGACTATGCAGTCAAGGTTGGAAAATACTGGGGACATATTAGTCGAGTGACAGAAAACAGCTTGAAAGGCTATTCATTCTTAGTTGATCGAGACATTGCAGCTCACAACGGGATAAAGCCAGATGACTCACTTATCGTGCCTATAAAGATTGCTGGCGAGATCGTAGGTGAAGCCTCACTCATTTGGGACCGTGCCAGCGTTGGGCGAATAATCTATGTAGGTAGGTTGAGTACGGTGCTAGTTGAGCGAAAGATAGAAACTGGCACGTACATAACTCTCATACCCACCCCAAGAGAGTGTCATGTGATCATCGCCAACTAGCCAATTCGTGACACTTGTCCAACCGGTGACTAGCTGGAGGCTCAGATCTGAGTCCACTGGCAGGGAACCAAACTTTCATCTCAACCAAAAGTGCTAAGGGGGCTTGGGGAGGGGGTGGGTGATGGCTAGGCTTGGCAGCCGTGTCAGAGTTCCTGCGCACCTATCTGACAGTTGGCATCTTTGGCATCCTTGGCTTCGCATTGGTAGGCGCATTCTTAGGGCTTGGACGCATTTTGCGCCCCTCACGCCCAACTGCTCAAAAGATGCTGAACTACGAATCAGGCGTCGATCCGGTGGGCGATATGTGGTCCCAAGCCAACATCCGCTACTACGTTTTCGCCCTGCTGTTCGTACTTTTTGACGTCGAAGCGGTCTTCATCTTCCCGTGGGCTGCACGCCTTGAAATATATGGGGTTTTTGGTCTTATCGAGATGTCAATATTCATCTTCATCTTGCTGCTGGGACTGTTTTACGCTTGGCGCAAGGGAATGCTGAAATGGGTCTAAAGGCGACACGTAAATGGGGCTAGTCGAGTCGGGCAAGGTGCCCAAGACACTGTCGTCGTTGCTCAACATGAGCCGCAAATACTCGCTTTGGGTTTACCAATGGGGTCTGGCATGTTGCGCCATCGAAATGGGTGCTGCTTTTGGCTCGCCTCGCTATGACGTGATGCGCCTTGGGGTGATCCCGTTGCCGGCGAGTCCACGCCAAGCCGATCTGGTGGTCATCTCTGGCACTGTCACCGACAAGATGGCACCAGCAGTTCGCCGCCTCTACGAACAAATGCCCGATCCAAAATACGTGATCTCGATGGGGTCCTGCGCCAACTGTGGCGGGCCGTACTGGGACAGCTACTCGGTCACCAAAGGCGTCGACCAGATCGTGCCGGTGGACGTTTACGTGCCGGGGTGCCCGCCACGGCCAGAGGCGTTGCTTGAGGGCATTGTCATGTTGCAAGAACGCATCCAAAACGAGGACATGCCGCAGCGTTGGAAAGGTGAAGCGCTTGTCGTCACCTGAGACAACGGAGGCAACAGAATCAGCCGAGCCTGAGACGGAGTCAGCGGAGACAGAGGCGGCAGCCCAAGCTGACCCTGAAGCATTGGCTTTAGTGGAACGGGCACAGCAGCGATTCGGCGACAACCTGGCCGGCAGCCATGCCGACGAACACGGGGTAGTGCTGCGAGTAGCTCGTGATTCGTGGGCAGATTTGGCGCAATGGTTGAAAGACGAAGGCTTTGGGCTGTTCAACTTCTTGTCGGCGATTGACTGGATGATCTCACCGTTTGGACGTGACATGGACAGCGCGGTTGACACGGCTTTAGGCAGCTCAGCTGCGACGGGTACCGGAGACAGTGATGGCGATGATGACGGTAATGATGATGACGGCAGTGATGATGACGGTGACAGCGTGGTGGAAGAAGCTGAAGGCACTGGGTTAGCAGGCGGTGACAGCCGATTCCAGCTGCTGGCTCGAGTCAACGACGTGAACTCGCATCGCTCTGTGATCGTCAAGACCGACTTGCCCGAAGATGACCTGCGAGCACCAAGCTGGGTGCCGGTATTCGCAGGTGCGGATTGGCATGAACGTGAAACCTGGGAAATGTTTGGTATCAACTTTGAAGGACATCCAGGACTGTCGCACATTTATCTACCAGGAGACTTTGAAGGCAATCCGCTGCGCAAGGACTATCCGTTGCTGGCACGCAAAGTTAAGCCATGGCCCGGGATTGTTGACGTGGAACTGATGCCCGACGAGGGTGACGCCTCTGACAGTGACCAAGGCTCCGACGAAGGCGACGGAGAAGCGTCAGCAGCAGACGAGGAACAGAGCTAGATCAGATGGCTGCCACAGACACGATGACCGCAGAGACACCGGCGGAGACACCAGCAACATCGGCAACAACGCCGGCTACGGCTGAGCAGATGCGCTATATCGCAGCTCAAGCTGCCGACGCCCGTGTCAACTTAGAGATCGAAACTGAGGGGATGACCCTCAACATCGGCCCGCAGCATCCAGCCACACACGGCACTCTGCGCATCATCGCCAAGCTCGACGGCGAACAAGTCGTCAGCGCCGACCCGGTAATGGGCTACATGCACCGCGGTTACGAAAAACTCGCCGAGGTGCGTACTTACCCGCAAGTAACCACGCTTATCAACCGCATCGACTGGCTTGGCAGCTTCGCCAATGAGGTCCCTTTCATCCTCGCCGCTGAACAACTAATGGAAGTCGAAGCACCGCCACGAGCGCAGTGGATTCGCACGATCCTGTTCGAGCTCAGCCGCATCGCCAACATCACCCTGTTCCTTGGTGACATGGCAGTCCAGGTCGGCGCGGTCACACCGGTTTTCTTTGCCTTCAGAGACCGTGAACATGTGCTCAACCAGATCGAAGCAGCCACAGGCGGGCGTTTCCATCCGAACTTTGACCGAATCGGCGGCCTCAAAGACGACTTGCCCGCCGGTTGGATTGGTGAAACCCGCTCAGCGATGCGCAAGATTCGCCGCTTCTGTGACGAGATCAGCGAACTCGTTGAAGGCAACGAAATATTCCAAGCTCGCACCCGAGGAATCGGCGTGATACCTGCCGAAGTTGGACTTGCCTATGGGCTGTCGGGTGCCAACATCAGAGCTTCGGGCGTGGACTGGGACTTGCGCCGTGACAGCCCATGCGGACTGGTACATGACCAAGTCGACTGGAAAGTTTGGACCCACCCAGACGGCGACTCCTTTGCCCGTTTCTGGGTGCGCCTACAAGAAACCCGCGAAGCAACCCGCATCGTCGACCAACTGCTTGACGGCATTCCAGGCGGGCCGATAATGGCAAAAGTTCCACGCATTATCAAAGTCCCCGCCGGTGAGGCATATGTAGAAACTGAAAACCCACTCGGGTTGATGGGCTACTATGTGATTTCCAAAGGCGGGCTGGTGCCCTTCCGGGTCAAGATTCGCTCAGCGTCGTTCTCCAACGTGTCAATCACGCCTTGGTTGCTCAAAGGCGTCTACGTGCCTGACATCATCACCATCCTGGGCAGTCTCTACTTCATCCTCGGCGACATTGATAGATGAATTTGGGATAGATGAACTTGGGACAGATGACGAGCGCAATGACCGACTTCGCCGGCGTGTTCGCCGAGCTGTCCTATTGGCAACAAACAACCGTGCGAGTTGTGCTTGGCCTAGCCGCCGTTTTGCTTGTCGCCGGAACGCTCGTATATGCGCACCTGTTCAAAATGGTCAGCTTCATGCAAAGCCGCCTCGGCCCAATGGAAGCTGGCCCCTACGGGTCGTTGCAACTTCTCGCAGAAGTCGGCAAATTCATACAAAAAGAAGACATCATTCCCGCTCGCGCCGACCGATTCGTGTTCAAAGCCGCACCTTTCGTGGTGCTTGTGTCGACGTTCCTGCTAGTCGTCGTGCTGCCCGGCGGTCCCGACGCCTGGTTCATCTCCAACGACCTCGGCGTCTACCTAGCAATGGCCGTCAGCTCAGTATCAGTCATCGGCATACTCATGGCCGGCTGGGGCTCGGCATCCAAGTACTCACTCATCGGCGGCCTGCGCGCTACCGGTCAGCTCATCGCCTATGAACTACCGCTGCTGTTAGCCGTCATTGGCGTCGTCATCCAGGCCGGCACAATGAACCTCCAAGGCATCGTCCTAGCCCAAGCCAACGGCTCCATGTTCGGATGGGACGCCATCGGCAACCCCTTCATCATCACCCAATTCGTCGGCTTCGTCATCTTCATGATCGCCATGCAAGCCGAACTCACCCAAACCCCGTTCGACATGCCCGTCGCCGAATCTGAACTCGTCACCGGCTACATGACCGAATACTCCGGCCTGCGATTCCTGCTCTTTTTCATCGGCGAGTTCGCAACCGCCGGCGTGTTCTCCGCCATTGCCGCAGTGCTATTCCTTGGCGGCTGGTACATCCCTGGCCTTGACCCCACCGACAACCTTTTCAACCTCATCGGCCCACTCGTGCTCGTCGCCAAAGTCGTGCTGTTGTCGTTTCTGGTTTTCTGGTTTCGCTTCACGTTCCCACGCTTCCGTGAAGATCAGCTGCAACGCCTGGCGTGGAAATATTTGGTGCCGATTGCGCTCGCAAACATCGTCGTCACCGGCGTACTAAAGGTGCTTGTGTAATGGCGTTAGTGCCGGGGATTCTCAAGGGTTTGGCGGTGACGGGAGCGACCGTGGCACGCACGGTGTTCCCCAAGCGCGGCATCAAGACGCTCATCCCGGCACCGTCCAAGGGCGCAGCGACGGTGCAATACCCACACGTCAAGGAGGCACCGCCGACACGTGCCCGTGGCGTGATCGCGCTACATATCGAGAACTGCACGGCGTGCATGTTGTGTGCTCGTGAATGTCCCGACTGGTGTATCTACATCGAAGGCCACAAGGAAAAGGCACCACCTCGGCGAGCCGGTGGCAAGCCACGCCTGCGCAACAAGCTTGACCGTTTCGACATCGACTTTGCGTTGTGTATGTATTGCGGCATTTGCGTAGAGGTATGCCCGTTCGAGGCGCTGTTTTGGAGTCCTGAATATGAGTACTCCGAGCCACGCATCGCCGACCTGCTACACGACCAGAGCCGCCTAGCCGACTGGATGGAGACAGTGCCGGAGTTCGAGGACTACGAGTCCGGTTCGACGGCTAAAAAACTGAAGGTGCCTCCCACATGAGCTGGGTGAACGCGAAGTGTTGTTGGAGCTTGAAGGCGGTCAGGTGCCAATGGGGTTTGGCCACATGAGCGTCTTGGCGGCGGCGTCGGCTGATAGCGAGATTTTCGTAGCCCAAAACGTCTTCTTCGGGATCATTGCGCTGGTAATGATCTACGCGGCACTGCGATGCGTCACCACCAAAAACGTCGTCCACGCTGCCTTGTGGCTGGTGCTAGTGCTGGCAGGTGCCGCCGCGCAGTTCATCTTGCTGGGCTCAGAGTTCGTAGCGGTCACCCAGGTGCTGGTTTATATAGGCGCGATCATCGTGTTGTTCCTGTTCGGGGTCATGCTCACCAAAGCATCGATGGGTGACGACGACTCCGTCGCCAAAGAAAAACACGCCATGGCAGCCCTAGTAGCGGTGCTTTTGGCAGCGGTGATGGGGATCGCTCTCATCGACAGCTTCTCAGACACCCGATTAGTAATCGACGAACCGCAACGTTTCGATATGGTCTCTGACGCCATCTTCAGCCAATACATCATTGCCTTTGAAGCCGTGTCGGTGCTGTTGCTCGCCGCGCTGATTGGTGCCATCGTCGTGGCACGCAAGGACTCCTCGCCATGATTTTGAACCAGTTCTTGCTGCTGGCTGCGGTGCTGTTTTGCATCGGCGTATACGGGGTGCTGGCTCGGCGTAACGGAATCCTGGTGCTGATGTCGGTGGAGATCATCTTGAACTCTGTCAACATCAACCTCGTTGCCTTTGGCGCATTCCGTGACCATGTGGGCGGCGAAGTGTTCGCCCTGTTTGTCATCGCTGTAGCAGCAGCCGAAGTAGGCATCGGGCTAGCAATCGTGTTGCTGATATATCGCAACCGACGCAGCATCGACTTAACCCAAGCAAACCTTCTCAAGGGCTAGGGCAACGATCATGACGACGACGACAACATCTGCAGCGATCTACGCAGCTGAAGCCGTTTCGGGACCGAGCTCAGTCAGCTCCGCCGGCTGGTTCCTCGACAATGCCTGGCTCATCCCGCTGCTACCCGCCGTCTCCTTTGTCGCCATCCTGCTAGGCGCAAAACGCTTCTCCAAAAAAGGCTCATCACTTGGCATCGTCGCAGTCGCCGGCTCATTCGTCCTTGCCATCGGTGCCGTCGTCCAATGGATTGGACATCGAGACTCAATACACGAAGGCGAAGCCGTCACCGCCATACACCGAACCGTCACCTGGTTCAACTGGAGCGGACACGAATACCACGCCGGCATCCTCGTCGACGGTCTCACGGTCATGATGCTCGTTGTCGTCACCACCGTCAGCCTGCTCGTGCATATCTACAGCACCGACTACGTAGCCGGCGACTCCCGCTACACCCACTTCTTCGCCTTCCTCAGCCTGTTCACCGCAGCCATGCTGTTCTTTGTCCTCAGCGACAACCTGTTGCAGATGATCGTTGGCTGGGAGCTAGTCGGTGTGTGCTCGTTCGTGCTGATCGGCCACTGGTGGGAGCACAAGGAAAACTCCGACGCGGCGCTCAAAGCGTTCTTGACCAACCGAGTCGGCGACGTCGGCCTTCTGATCGGTGTGACGATCCTGTTCTTCGTAGCCGGAGGCACTTTTGACACCCTGACCGTTACCGAAAAAATTGTTCATGGAGACGTCAGCCATGTCGCTTTGATCGCAGCCTCGGCATGCTTGGCCGCAGCGGTCATGTCCAAATCAGGGCAGTTCGTCTTGCACACCTGGCTGCCCGACGCCATGGCCGGCCCCACGCCCGTGTCGGCGCTGATTCATGCCGCGACGATGGTCGTGGCGGGCATCTTCATGGTCGCTCGGCTGTATCCGGTCTTTTGGGAGGGGATGTCCATCGGCGGCTCGAGCATCAACCTGCTCGCCGTTATCGGTACCGTCACGCTGCTGTTCGGCGGGCTGCTTGCCTTCACCCAAAACGACATCAAAAAAGTCCTCGCCTATTCCACGGTCTCACAGCTCGGTTACATGGTCATGGCGCTTGGCGTGGGGGCATGGACTGCGGCGATGTTCCACCTCTTCACCCATGCGTTCTTCAAGGCGTGCCTGTTCCTGGGGTCGGGGTCGGTCAGCCACGCTGTTCACAGCTTCGACATGAAAACTTCAATGGGCGGGCTGCGCAAGCACATGCCCCACACTTATCGAACATTTCTCGTGGCGACGATTGCGCTGATGGGGCTGCCGCCGCTGGCCGGGTTCTGGTCAAAGGACGAGATTTTGGCAGGCACCGGCGGCTGGGGTCTGGCCGGTGGGACAAGCGCCAACGGTGCCTACACGCTGATGCTCATCGGCGGAATGCTCGGCGCTGCGGTGACGGCTGCCTACATGACCCGCGTCGTGTATCTGACGTTTTTCGGAGAGTTCCGTGGGCACGGCGAGCCGCACGAATCCGGACCACGCATCCTTGTGCCGCTGTATGTGTTGGCGGTGATGGCTGTCGGCGCGGGGCTGTTCAACATGCCCAAGGGATTTCAGCTGTGGCCCAAGGGCTGGCAGGAACGTTTCGGACATTATGTGGAGCCGGTCGCTGGGTATTTCCCGACGATTGCTCACGCCAAGCCCAGCTGGACCCTTGCCATCGTGTCAACTGCGGTTGCGCTTGCCGGCGCTGGGCTTGCATATCGCTACTACTTCGTGTCAGTTGCCAAAGCCTCGGCAGCTGCGGGTGTGTCCTTGACCGAACATCCCGACGACATGGCGTTGACTTCACGCAACCAGGTTGCTCGCGCTGGACACACGCTGCTAGCCCGCAAATACTTTTTGGATGACCTCTATAACAGGGTCATAGTGCGAGGCGTCAAGCAGCCTTTGGCATCGGCGGCTTACTGGGTCAACCAGAAGGTCATCGACGGCGCCATCAACGCTTCGGCTCGCGGCACCGCCGCAGCTGGTCGAGCGATTTATGACAAGGTCGATCAGGGTTTGATCGACAATGTCATCGTCGACGGCTCCGGCCGAGCCTCAGATGCCACCGGCGAAAGCCTGCGCGGCATGCAAACCGGACGAGTTCACCAATACGCAGCCATCTTGTTCGCCGCAGCCACAGTGCTAGCCGGCGTATTCATCCTGGTGGTGTCCCTGTAATGGATGTCACCGTGAAAAAAGTCAATTCAACTAAGGACGGCAATGACTGATTTCCTAAACACTTGGGGCTTGACCCTCGTCATCTTTATCCCCCTCGTGGGCGTGATCGTGATGATGGCCGTGCCCGCCGCCAACGAAGCAGCCCACAAAGCACTGGCGCTGCTGGCGTCGCTGGTCACAGCACTCATCGGCGTGCTGTTGCTCATCGACTTCGATTACTCCCAAGCCGGCGCGCTGCAATACGCCGTCGACAAGCAATGGATCAACGTCATCAACAGCCGCTACATCCTCGGCGTCGACGGCATCTCGCTGCCACTTGTCGCTCTCACTCTGGCAGTCGTGCCGCTATGCATCGTCTACTCCTGGAAACACATCCCCAGCCCAGGCAACCCCAAAGCCTTCATGATCCTGATCCTTATTTTGGAAACGGGCATGGTCGGCACCTTCCTCGCGCAAGACCTGATCCTGTTCTTTGTGTTCTTCGAGGTCGTGCTGTTGCCGATGTTTTTCATGATCGGCGTCTGGGGCGGCGAGAACCGACGCTATGCGTCGCTGAAGTTTTTTCTGTTCACGCTGTTCGGCTCGGCGTTGATGCTGCTGTCGTTTTTGGCACTGTTTTTCTTGTCGACCGATGTGGGCACCGGCGAAGCGTTGCGCACCTTTGACATGCGGGTGCTAACCGAAGTCGCCGGCTCAGGAATAGTGCGAGGCACGCAGCTGTTCATCTTCGCGGGAATGTTCATCGGCTTCGGCGTGAAAGTGCCGATGTTTCCGTTTCACACTTGGCTGCCCGACGCCCACACCGAAGCACCAACGGTCGGCTCGGTCATTCTCGCTGCGGTGCTGCTAAAGCTCGGCACGTATGGCTTCGTGCGCATCGCCTTGCCAACGCTGCCCGATGCCGCGCAATCATGGGCACCCTGGATCGGCCTGCTCGCAGTCATCGGCATCATCTACGGAGCGTTGGGATGCCTCGCCCAGACCGACATGAAACGCCTGATCGCGTTCTCATCTGTGGCGCACATGGGCTTTGTAATGCTGGGCATTTCCACCTTGACCGACTTCGGCATCAACGCCGCGCTGTTTGGCATGATCGCCCACGGGATCATCACCGGAATGTTGTTCTTTTTGGCAGGTTCGGTCAAGGAGCGCTACCACACGCTGGAAATCAACCGCCTCGGAGGGCTGCTCGCTCAAGCACCACGCATGGGTTGGATTTTGGGGTTCACGTCGATGGCGTCGCTGGGTTTGCCAGGTCTGGCGGGGTTCTGGGGCGAGTTTCCGGCAATTTTGTCGGCTTATAACCCTGCCGCGGGGCTGTCAGAGGAGCTGTTCCGGGTTTACATGGTGGTAGCGGCGGTGGGCACTGTGCTTGCTGCGGGCTATCTGTTATGGCTGCTACAGCGCACCGCTATGGGTGAACCCAAGCCAGAGTTCGCCAACTCAGACGACATTCACGACGTCACCATGACCGAGTGGATCGCCTGGGCACCGCTGCTTGTCGCCATCGTCTTGTTCGGCGTGGCACCGGGGCTGATTTTCAACGTCACCGACCCAGCCGTTGTCGGTGCTCTAACCGCCTTCGTTGGCGGATAGCTGTTGTTGTCGTTAATAAAGGAACGACACTAAATGACCGCTGACGTCGTCAACATGATCGCATTCGTGCGTCCGCCAATTGACTGGCACGCACTAGCGCCTGAGCTGACCCTTCTTGGCTTCGGGGCGTTGTTGACCCTGATCGACATCGCCTGGCTCAACCGTGCCCGTGCCGCCTCAGTCGGGCTGGCTTCAATCGGCCTGCTAGCGGTGATGGTGCCGATCCTCACCCTCGCCACCGACGGCGCTGACCGTGAGCTGTTCGGCGGGGCATACGTGGTCGACAACTATGCGCTAATCATGAAGGCGATCTTCGTGCTCGCCGGCTATGTGGTCGTGCTGTTGTCGACCAACTACATCGCCGAGGGTGACTACTGGGAAAGCGAGTACTACCAGATGCTGCTTTCCGCGGTGCTGGGGATGCTCGTGATGGCGTCGGCTCGTGATTTGGTGACGATTTTCGTGGCGCTGGAGCTGCTGTCGATTCCGGCGTATCTGATGGCGGCGTGGCGCAAGCGTGACCTGCGCAGCAACGAGGCCGGGCTCAAGTACTACCTGATGGGCGTGTTCGCTTCGGCGGTGCTGCTTTACGGGCTGTCGCTTTTGTATGGGGCGACGGGGACGACGTTGCTGTCGGGCATCGCCGATGCGGTTGCGTCGCCGGCGGTGACGACTCCGATGGCGGTGGTGACCCTTGGCATCGTGTTCGTGGTGGTCGGTTTCGGCTTCAAGGTGTCGGCGTTTCCGTTCCACACCTGGGCACCCGACACCTACGAGGGTGCGCCCACTCCGGTGACGGCGTTTTTGTCGGTGGCGTCTAAAGCGGCGGGCTTTGTGGCGTTGCTGAGCCTTGTATATGTGGGGTTCTGGGGGCGTAGCGACGTGTATCAGCCGCTCATGTGGGCACTCGCGGCGGCTTCGATGACGGCTGGCAATCTGATGGCGTTGCGTCAACGCAACCTCGTGCGACTGCTGGCGTATTCGGGCGTGGCACAGGCGGGTTACATGTTGGCGCCGTTGGCGGTGGCGGGTGAGTCGGTTGCGACAGGCGACGACGCCTTGGCGGCGGTGGTGACGTATCTGGCGATCTATGCGGCGATGAACCTGGGTGCTTTCGCGGTGATCATCGCCGTGGCACGGCGCACAGCTTCGGCTGAGCTGGACTCCTATCGGGGACTGTTCAGCTACGCCCCTGGACTTGCTGTTGCGATGACGATCTTCCTGATGGCATTAGCGGGGATACCGCCGCTTGGCGGATGGTTCGCCAAGTTCGAGATTGTGCTGGCGCTGCTGTCGCCGGGCACTGCCTGGGGTGTGGCGCTGGGTGTGGTCGTGGCGGTGAACTCAGTCATTGCACTGTATTACTACGCCCGCATCGCCTCATACATGTGGGTGGAGACGCCTGTGGACGGCGCTGACACGTCACGCCTGACGGTGCCGACATCTATATCGGCAGCGCTGGTGCTGACAGGCGCAGCGACGCTGGCATTTGGAATAGCGCCGCAGTGGGTGGGTCGCTTCACCGATGTGTCGCTGCTGACGTCTGTCTTGGGCTGACCTCGACATTGGGGTAGTAACGCTTTCAGATATTTTGCAACAGCGGATCGCCGAGTCTGGGCCGCTGAGGGTTTCGCAATATGTAGACGCCTGTCTATACGACCCTGAGCACGGGTTTTTTACCTCTACTGGTGTGGCCGGTCGCCGTGGTGACTTCTTAACCTCTTCCGAAGTCGGGCCGCTGTTTGGAGTGGTGTTAGCGCAAGCAATAGACGACTGGTGGGGGGTGTTGGATGAGCCCGACGACTTCATCATCATCGACTGGGGTGCAGGTCCAGGAACGCTCGCTCGGTCCATCTTGGATGCCGAGCCACGATGTTTGCGTGCTGGTGCTTTGCGTTACATAGCCATCGAAATCTCCGACCCCCAACGTCAGCAGCATCCGTCACATAAGAGCGTCACAAGCGTCAGAGCTCTAGATGGACGTAGCGGCACTGGAATCGTCATTGCTAATGAGTTGTTGGACAATCTGCCCTTTGACATTGCAAGGTTTACGGCTGACGGTTGGCGTGAGCTGCGCGTCGACTGGAACGGTGACGAGTTTCACCTAGTTGAGTCGAAGTCATCGGGCTTGGATTTGGAGAGTTCTTTATTGGAGGGTTTACAGGTGGGAACAGAGGTGCCGGTGATGACTGGCGCGCAGAAGTGGTTGGAGCAGGCGTTGTTGGTTTTAGACGAGGGCTGGGTGGTTGCCTTTGACTATGGGGCAATGACCTCTGAACTGGCCGAGCGCGGTGGTTGGCTGCGCACGCATCGTCATCATCAAAGCGGCGGCTCGTGGCTGACCGACCCTGGCAGTTGTGACATCACCAGCGACGTCGCTTTTGATCAGCTGAGGCCCGCCCCTACCCATGTGATGCCCCAAGCCGATTTCCTTAAGGCACACAGCATTGAGGAGCTAGTAGCTGAAGGTGCCGCTGCATGGAAGCGATCCGCAAGTGTCGGTGACCTGAACGCTCTAAAAGGTCGCAGTCGACTCCGTGAGGCCGAAGCGCTGCTTGATCCCGAAGGTTTGGGCGGGTTTTCCGTAGCGGGCTGGAAGATTTAACGCAAAGGTCAGCGCGAAATAATTAGCGCTAAAGAGTCATCTCCGGTTGGCGCGGGTGAAGCGCATTATTGACAGCGCCCCAAACACGACCGTGATGCCGATCATCCAAAAAACAGAAACCCAGATGTCGTTGCCGGCGTCGTAGCCGTTGAACAGTGCCCGAGAAGCGTTGGTGGCAATCGTGAATGGGTTCACGTCGGCGAACCAGTGAAGCGGACCCGGCATCGTCGACGGGTCAACAAAAGCCGACGACACAAATGTCAGCGGAAACATCCACAAAAAGCCGGCTGAGTTCATTGTCTCAACTGAGCCGACCGACAGACCAAACAGTGCTTGAACCCAGCTGAAGGCGTAGGCAAATCCAAGCAGCAGAGCGCATGCGCCTAGTGCCGGCAGCCAACCACCTTCGAAGCGAAAGCCCACTAAGAAGCCGACGAGGATCATCACGATAAAGCTCAAAATGTTGCGCACCAGGTCTGAAATTGTGCGCCCGATTATCACCGCCGGCTGGCTCATCGGCAGCGAGCGAAGGCGTTGGATCAGGCCTTTTGTCATGTCCTCAGCGATGCCGATTCCGGTGAAGCCTGATCCGAACAGCACCGTCTGGGCGAAGATGCCGGGCAGGAGATATTGGTCGTAGTCGTCGAAGCCTTCAACGCCGATGGAACCACCGAAGACGTATGAAAACAGCAACACAAACATGACCGGCTGGATCGTGGCGAAGATCAATACATCGATTGCGCGCGGGACGATGCGAAGATGCCGGCCTGCTTCGGTCCAAGAGTCACGCAGTATCCATATCGGTCCCTGCGGTGCCTCGCCAGCGCTGACTGAGCTGCTTTGAACGACGTCTTGTGCGACGGCTGTGCTGGTGTCGACGTTGCTCATGCTGCTGCTTGCTCTTCGTCGGTGCGGTGACCGGTCAGGTTCAAAAAGACGTCATCGAGTGTTGGACGCCGCACCGCAATGTCATGAACGTCCACACCTACAGCGTCAATAGCTCGCACTACCTCTGGCATAAGTCGGGCACCATCTAAAACCGGCAGTGTCACCGTGCGATCCAGCACCCGCACTTGACACCCCTCAGCACACAGCGGCTCCAATGCGGTGGAGACGGTGTCGACGTCGTCAACGGAGATCAGCTCAACCTCGATGCGTCCATCGCCCATGCGTTGCTTGAGTTCCTCAGGCGTGCCTTCGGCGATTACGGCACCGTTGTCGATAACGGCGATCTGATCGGCGAGGCGGTCAGCCTCCTCGAGGTACTGGGTCGTCAGCAGCGTGGTCGTACCCGCCTTGACGAGGTCGGCGATCAGGTCCCACATGGCGTTGCGGCTGCGTGGGTCGAGTCCAGTGGTCGGCTCATCAAGGAACAAAACCCGCGGACGAGCGACGAGGCTCATGGCAATGTCGAGCCGGCGACGCATCCCACCGGAGTAGGTCTTGGCAACTCGGTCGGCTGCGTCGGTCAGATCAAACTGCTCAAGCAGTTCCTGAGAGCGAACCCGTGCTTGTTGTGCGCTCATATGGTTGAGCTGACCGACATAGGTGATGTTTTCTCGTCCGGTTAGGCGTTCGTCAACGGCGGCGTCCTGTCCGGTCAGCCCGATGCGTGCTCGCACCCGATGCGGCTCAGCCATCACATCGATGCCGTCTACAAAAGCATGACCTTCGTCGAGTCGCAGCAGCGTGCTAAGGATGCGAACGACCGTTGTCTTGCCGGCACCGTTGGGTCCGAGCAGGCCGAGCACGGTGGCATTTTCGATTTGCAGGTCAACGCCGTTCAGGGCATCGGTCTTGCCAAAGCTCTTTTTTATACCCTGAGCCTCAACAGCAAACACTCCCCGCAGGGTACCTATCAACTGCGCTACTTCCCCCAAACTTAAAATGACCACCAAAAATTAAATTGATTGAAATTATCTGTAAGATGTTATAGTCATTTCAGAGTTTGCGTATTGGGCGCAAGTTAGAGAGCTGAGCGAAAGGAGTAATCATGTCAGAAACAGCAGTAGCAGCAACTAGCGAAGTAGTAAGCGATGCCGTTACCGTCGATGAGATGGTGGGGTCGATTGAGTCCAAGCCAGCCGAGGGTGCCTCGCCAGATGCAGGCGGTGCTGATGTAGTCAGCACGCAGTCTTGTCCAACCTGCGCCGGCACCGGCGAACTTGCCTTGCCTGAAAAAGTCACGTCCGAAAATAACCC